>NZ_JBHFOM010000010.1:0-120552 GCF_053543955.1 Colwellia sp. E150_009 | reverse complement strand
GCACTATTCAAGTAGGATGATTACTTGGTGTTAAACAGGTCTCAGTTAGTTTCAGGCTCAGTTAAGGTGTAAACGAGTTTACTCATTGCTCTTATAAGGTAATGCGCACCAATGGCGTGCCGAATCAAGACAACGTGGCTTGAACTACATGGCATAGTAATCATCATGAACAACAATTGGCTTGACGATTAATGTGATGCTCTTTTTCATCCAGTTAGGCGAGAAGTTCACGCCATTGTGCGACTTAACCTTTTAAAAATTTAGTTTCATCAAATACAGTTTTATCCTTCAGCATAAAATAAATACAACGACCAATTTTATGCGCTAAAGCTGATAAGGCTTTGCCTTTACTCATGCGTCGTTGTAATTTATTAAGATAATTTTTGGCTTTTCCACCATGAATAGCTTTCATGTAAAGTGCATGGCCTAAGACAAAGTTTATCTCATGTGTTTGGCAAAAATCACTAACCCAGTACCAACAATGCATGCATTCAACACCAACTACCACATTGCCGATGTAGGGTTCGAGTAATTGTAGTAAAGCCAGCGGGTCAGCCCCAATTTTTTGGTGAACGAGTTTATCCCCTTGTTGATTGAGAATACAAACGTAAAGAATTCTGGCATGCAAGTCGATTCCACAATAATATTGCTGTAAAGTAGTGTAGAATTTCATAGAGTCTTCTCCTGTTGGTTTAGTCGCCTTAAAGTGTAGCGTAATGCTAAACTTTGGGGAGGAGGCTCAATTAGTATCAAAGCATTGCAGCGGACAAGCCGCTGCAATGCGGCGTTAGCTACTTCATGAGTCCAATTTAGGTTGTCATGAGGCCGCTATTTCAAAAAATATAAGGATATTTTGTGATTAAACACTTTTCTCTTTCGATAATTTTTAGTGCTGTATTGGTTGGCTGTGGCGGTTCAAGTTCAAGTTCAAATGATGTAGATGAGCAAGGCACATCAAATATACCAGTAACAACTAGTGCACCATTAGATAGTATGTTTTACGGAGTATGGTCAATCGATACGTTAGCTTACGCTGCAATATCAAAAGACACCATCACTTTATTTGCCTTTGATGAAAATCGTGGTTGTTATGAATCAGGACTCTTTAAGGTAGATAGCAGCACTGAAACATCATTAACTTCTACAGATATACAAACTGGTGAACAAAGTACATCAAACTTTGAAATGAGTGGTGATCAATTAATCGTGGAAGAAGATGGTTTGGCACTTTCTTTTACTGAAGCAGGTTATTTTAATCCATCTCCTGGGTGCGAAAGCTTTTATGGTGTAACAAACATTGAGATCGATCTTGAACTATCATATTTACCCCCTTATGTAATGATTAACCGAGATGCCCAAAGTACAGGGCGTGTCGAATATGATTATGGAATTAATTTTGATATTAATAATAATGATATGATAGATTCTGGTGATATTTCCATTAGAGTTAGACACTTTAAGGGCTCGGGTGATTACCCAAATAATCATCACATTTCGGTAGCTGAATTAGGGGGAAACATCTGGACTCATTTACCAAAACAGCAGTCAGATATTATTATTAGTCGTTCTAGTAGTGATGATAATAATATCGTTCAAGTAACTCAAACAGATAATATCTTAACTTTTAATTTTGATATTACCCAACACCCTTTGCTTGCTCACATAAATGAAGATACTCCAGTACAAATAAATACTTCTCTTAGCTACCCCGAACCTGAGTCTGATGTGATAGATAGTTGGCAAGATGGACCTTGGAATTGGTCAAGTGAAAAGCATAAAGATTACCTTCCTGAAGAAGGTTTCCTTCAACCGAACTTTTATACTGAAATGCTTATTGATGATGCAACTATAGATTTAACTGAAGGGGAGTCTATGTGGGTCGATATCAAATCAGTTCAGTTTAAATTTACAAAGTAGCTAACAAATAAGAATAGGTGTCGCGTCAGCCGACACCTTATTCGGGTGTTGAACAAGCCCAAAGCGCTACTTATAGTGTAAATAGTGATTTTTTTGTTGAAGGGTTCACAAGCAATTACTTGATCGCAAGATGCACGAAGTTAAGACGTAAAATAAAGGTTATTTTTCGTCTGATTTTCACTGAATTTTTCTTTACTGTCTCATAGGGACTTTCTTCTTTTCCTCGTTTTTGGTTTTCATTTTAGCCATTATCCTTATACTATTCGCCTTTCGGCTACCTCGTTCGCGTGATACCAATACAATGCATTTTATGTTGGCAACATGGGCAAAGCCGAATATATGGCTGCAATGCACTCTATTTCGATGATTTAAATTGTCTTGCAATCGCAGAGGGTCCATATATGGTATAACAGTTCAAGTTACTGAGGGTCAACAATTTCTAATTTCGTTAGTATTCATTGTTTAATGTTAAAAATAGTTACTTAAATTATTATATTGTAATGGCAAACTAGCGCCTGTTAAAAAGGAAGCGCACCTAGATAGTCGACCGTATTATTCGTGTGAGTTTCTTTGTGTAATTTTAGAAAAAATATTACAATACACTTAAGTTTTAGCCGTTATTATTAATGTTTAAACTCGTCTTATATTCAAAGGTTTTTAGTTAATCATATGATTTCTCATAAATTCAGCGTTGCACCCATGCTCGATTGGACTGATCGTCATTGTCGTTATTTTTATCGTGTAATGTCAGATCATACCGTGCTTTATACTGAAATGGTGACCACTGGCGCTATTTTACATGGCAAAGGTGATTATCTTTCTTATAATGATGCAGAACACCCACTTGTGCTTCAACTCGGTGGTAGTAATGTAAAAGATATGACTGAATGTGCCAAAATTGCAGAGCAACATGGTTATGATGAAATTAATATTAACGTTGGTTGTCCTTCAGATCGTGTGCAAAACGGTCGGTTTGGTGCTTGTTTAATGGCAGAACCACAGTTGGTAGCAGAGTGTGTTAATGAAATGCAGGCCGTAACTAACATACCTGTTACCGTTAAATCGCGTATTGGTATTGATGATTTAGATTCTTATGAATTTTTACACGCATTTGTCGAGCAAGTAGCGAAAGCAGGCTGTCAGCATGTTATTGTGCATGCGCGTAAAGCATGGTTAAGTGGTTTAAGCCCAAAACAGAACCGTGATATTCCACCACTCGATTATGGCAGAGTTTATCAAATTAAACGCGATTTCCCAAAGTTAGCAATATCAATTAATGGTGGAATTAAAACTTTAGCGGAAACAGCTGAGCACTTGCAGAATGTTGACGGTGTGATGATTGGCCGTGAAATATATAATAGCCCTTATATACTAGCACAGGTTGATCAGCAGATTTATGGTGTTAATAAAGCCGTAATTTCACGAGAAAAGGTAGTTAATGTAATGGCTGAATATATTGATAAATATATCAGTGTTACGCCTGAACATGGTAATAACAGGGCATGGCATGTACTTCGTCATATGATGGGGTTATGTAATGGCTTAGCTGGGGCACGACTATTTCGTCGCTCTTTAGGCGATTCTTCTGGCGACGCTAATGCAAATGGCGAAACCTTAAAGCAGGCTTTTGCACAAGTTGTAATGCCTGAATAATTGTGTGTTGGGTACTCTCTTAAATCATTTTTGATTTTTCTAAAAGTGATTTTCGAATATTATTATTTTCTCTTGACCATGTTTTTTTCAAAGTCATAAAACTTTTCATAAACTAAGGAATCTGGTAAGTCCAATCAACACTTTATCAAAAAAGGCGTATGAAGGAAAAATATGCGCTATTACACGTAATAACTATTTTGTTACATGTTTTACTAAAAATTAGCTTTTTAAACCATTTGTCGTTTAATTTTATCATCTTAATATTTAAATATAATGAATGATTTATATTTAAATAAATTAAAATCAATGTCTTATGATAATTAATAAAGAATGGCACAACCTTTGTAATACTTATTGCAACTTATTACTAAAGCTTACATTGCTAAAACATATAACAGTAAGCCTGATATAACTAAAAAGGAACAAATTATGTTAACGTCAACTTCTTTACTTGCATTAATGATGGTACCCGTTGTTTCAATGCTAGCCTTGTCATTACTCGTTAGCTTTATTGAGCAAAAAGCGTGTAAAGTTTAATAATATTCTTTTACGAATATATTAACGAAATATATTAACGCAATATATTAACACTTCATTTTGTTATCACACGAAACAGCCATTTCAACACCCACAGTAACATACAGCAAAAAATTACTTTTACTGTAAAAGCTGGTGTCTCTATTTATTTTTTAAGTACAACAGCCATTAAAACGGCGAGTAATGGTAATTTTATTTGCTGATTTTGTCGTACTTGAAGTCTCCACTTGTCAAAAATAATTTCATTAAAAATTGAATAAAACGTTATTAATTATTTTAGATTTTATTGTTGGTCAATTTCACTAATAATTGTGGTCAAATTTACGATTTTATCGTTAGACATATTATGTCTTTAGTTTTTAGTTTTTTCGTGTGATTTAATATAAGTATTTTAAATCAAGTAGTTAAAAAATATTTATTGATTGGCACGGCACTTGTAGTTGTTATTGCATCAGTACAAACATAAATTACAACAATGTAAAAGTTGTTAGTAATTTAACCAATAAATATTTTTACAACACAGTTAAAGAAGGAATTAAAAAATGAAACATTTTAATCGTAGCGCTATCACTGCAGCATTAATTATTACTTTAGCAGCGGCTTTTACAGTAAATGCTAAGTCGGCAGAAATGTCAGATATTGAAAATTCAATAAGTGAAATGGTGGTAGCACAAGGACAACAAGTTATAAGCGACTTAACAGTGCAATTGCAACAAACCATTACTGAGGAAATTAATAGTTTTCGCATTAATTTTTCTTTTGAGGAATCCGTTACTGAGTCTTTAGCTTGGCTTACTGAAAAAACATCAGAAGTAGAAGACCAAGAAGTTAAACAGGCTATTAAGGTAGAAGTGAACTAAGCGGCAAAATTAATTATAGAATTAGTAGGAGCAAAATTATGGGATTATTTACACGTTTTACAGACATCGTTAACGCTAATATAAATAGTATGTTAGACAAGGCGGAACAGCCTGAAAAAATGATCAGATTGATCATTCAAGAAATGGAAGAAACGTTAGTTGAAGTTCGTGCTACAGCAGCCAAAAATATTGCGGAACAAAAAACATTTAGCCGCCAGTTAACTGCTGCAAAATCTAGTATGGAACATTGGCAAAGCAAAGCGGAGTTAGCTATAACTAAAAACAGAGAAGACCTTGCAAAATCAGCCTTAACGCAAAAGCATAAGTACCAAAAAGAAGTGAAATTGCTTGAACAAGAAAACGATAAATTAGCCGATTCCATAGCAAAGGTGCAAGATGATGCTGCACGATTACAAGCGAAATTATCAGAAGCCCGACGCCGCCAAGAGTCTTATACACTTAAACAAGCATCAGCTGAAGTTAGGCTAAAAGTTAGGGAACAATCGGCCATATACAATATTGAAGAAGCCATGAGTAAGTTTGAGCGCTATCAACAAAAAATAGATGGTATTGAAGCACAAATTGAAGCGTATGATTTAGTGCAAGTGAATACACAAGGGAAGAACTTAACTGCACAATTTGATGAGCTAGAGAAAAATGACTCTATCGAGAAAGAATTAGCTCAAATTAAGCAGAAATTATCAGCAGCTTAACGCTATGTAATATAAGTAATACTAAAAAGGAAAAATAGCATGAGATATGAAAGAGAGTTTTCATCAAAGCAAAATTTAAAAGGTCGTTTGTCAAAAGATGAAGATCATAAAAAATTATCAGGTGTGTGTGCTGGTATTGCTAAGCACTTTGACCTTCCGCGTATCGTAGTGAGACTGGCTGCAATTGGCGCTTTAGTAATGTTGCCTGTTGCAACAGGGGTAGCTTATGTGGTTGCAAGTATGTTGTTGCCAGATAGTCGATATAGATAAAGTTACGCTGTTTGATGAAGGGAGAGTATAATGACATTTTTTAAATCTTTGCTATTGGCTATTTTTGCAACACTATTTTTAACTTATGTTTTAGGTGCTAGTTTTTTAGAGTTATTTGATATACATGTTTATATGGATGGGGAATCAATTGAACCATTAAAAGCAATAGGTGTGTCAGCGGTAGCTTCTGTTATTTTAGTTTTAATTGCCTTGGCTATAGTATTAAGTGTATTTGGTTCGTTGATTTTTATTGCTTTATTAATTGCAGGTTCAATAGTGATGGTAACAATTGGTGTTTTTTGGCCTGTTGTATTGATTGCTGTCATTATTTGGTTAATCACTAGAAATAAGTCAGAAATACAATATAATCGGGCTAGACAGCCTTAAGTTATCTTACGAGTACCTACCAAAAGGGAGCACTATCAAGTAATGTTATAATACTTATCAATAAAACTAAGAAAGCAGTTAAAAAATTAGCCAATACAAGTTAAACTTCAGTAATTATTAAAAGGGACGTGTACATAAGATGAAACAGATATATTTATTTTGTTTATTATTACTAAGTGTTTTTATTAGCTTTTTTGGAGAAGCAACTTCTGCAATGAAACACCAAAGTTCACAGTTGCTAGTTGAACATGCATATATTCGTGCGACCATTCCTGGTACTGTACATTCCTCGTCTTATATGGAAATAGAAAATAAAGGAAGTGACAAAGTTACGTTACTTAGTGCGTATAGTGATATATCTGAACGTATTGAAATTCATCAACATTCAATGGTTGATGGTATGATGCGTATGCGGAAAATAGATTCAATTGTGATCGAACCTCAATCGCGTGTTAAGCTGCAACCTTCTGGTTTACATCTTATGTTTTTTGATGTTAAAAAGCCGCTCTTATCTCAGCAAAAAGTTGAGATAACTTTAAATTTTTCTAATAACATGTCTGTGACGATGCTGATGCCTGTTTATAGTCCTACTGAAGAACAGGCGGCACAGAAAACTGTGCTAACAACACACGAACATCATCACTAGGAGTAAATATGCAAATGAATCTCTCAGCAAAAACCGTTGGCTATACCGCCGCAGGTATCTTCTTACTTTTTTATTTTGTTGGCGTGTATTGGAGCTTAGATGTAGAGTCCTTTGATGTAAAAGAAGAGGTTGTAAAAGCCGCAACAACAGACAAGGTTACCCCCGTTGTTGGCTATACCACTACCACAACATTGATCAAAGTAGCCTCAAGTATTTTAGATAAACCAGGGGGGTACATCTCTAATGATGCTTTACTTCCTGGCGTATTTCTAGACAATATGCCCGCATGGGAATTTGGCGTATTAGAAATGGTGCGGGATATGGCCTTAGTATTGCGTAAAGACTTTAGTCGATCGCAATCACAATCATTAGAAAATGTTCATATTCAAAAAGCACAACCTCAATTTAATATTGACAACAAAAGTTGGGCTATGCCTAGTGCTGAGTCAGAATACAGAAAAGCCATTGATAGCTTATACCTCTACAGAAATGCTTTAGTGGGTATTAATCAGGGCAAAAATGATAGTGCTCAGTTTTATGCAAGAGCAGACAATTTAACCTCATATTTAGATGAGATTCAAAAGCGTTTAGGCAGCTACTCACAAAGACTGAGTGCTAGTGTCGGCAAAGATAAAATTAATACAGATTTAGCTGGCGACAGTGTAGCAAAACAATCGACAAACGAAGGCTCTCACTCACAAGTTAGAACCAGTTGGTGGAAACTTGATGATGTTTTCTATGAGTCTCGTGGTGCTGCATGGGCGTTATTACATTTTTTAAAAGCAATAGAAATTGATTTTGATAGTGTTTTAAAAAATAAAAATGCCACAATTAGCCTACAACAAATTATTCGTGAATTAGAAGCGAGTCAGCAAACACTTTGGAGTCCGATGGTGTTAAATGGTGATGGCTTTGGTGTGTTAGCTAATCATTCTTTAGTTATGGCTAATTATATTTCGCGCGCCAATGCGGCATTAATTGATTTAAATGAATTATTAAGAAAAGGGTAATAAGAATGAAAAAAGCAATCATAGTAACAAGCTTAGCGGCAGTACTTAGTGCTAACGCGCAAGCTGATACGTTATTAGGGCTTTATGTTGGTGGACAAATTTGGGCAAATCAGGCAGAAGGTTCATTTGGTGAAGGTGAGCTTGAAAGTGAGCAAACTAGCTTTTCTTTCAAAGATGAAAATCAACGTTATTATTTTATTGCACTTGAACATCCAATCCCTTTAATTCCCAATTTGAAAATTTCATCAACAACGTTAGATACACAAGGTAGTACTGTGCTTGACCGTCAGTTTACTTTTGGTGGTAAAACGTACGACACAAATGTTAATTCCGAGTTAGATCTTAATTATATAGATTACACTTTTTATTATGAATTATTTGATAATGATTTGCTGACGGTAGATTTTGGTTTGACCGCTCGCGATGTTGATGTTCATATTAATGCGTCAGGCATTGATAATACCACGACTAGTCAGATTTCAAGTGAATTAGGTGCTTCTGGTGTTTTACCTATGTTATATCTGTCAACTATCGTGGGGTTACCATTCACAGGGTTTAATGTTTTTGCAGAAGGTAATTTTGTTTCTTATGATGACCAAACACTTTATGACTACCAAGTAGGCGTTAGCTATGAAGTGCTTGATAATTTTGCCGTTGATTTAAACGTTACCTTGGGGTATCGCAATACAAAATTAGAATTGAATGATTTAGATGATTTTTATTCTGACTTAACCTTTGATGGTGTATTCGTTGGTACAACCATTCATTTTTAATAACCTGAACTCAGTTAAATAGTATATTGAAACAATAAAATATTCACTAAATCCTAGCAGGTTATTCCTTCTAGGATTTTTTATAGCTATAAAATAATATATTGTCATCAAGATTATATTTGTTTCGCGCGTTGATAGCGTCTATGTAAAATATCAACTCGCTCTATGTAAACTTGAGTTTCTGTGAAGGGAGGAATACCGCCATATTGTTTTACAGCTCCTTCGCCAGCGTTATAAGCGGCGGCGACTAGTTTTTTGTCACCGTGATATTTTTTTAATAAATAAGCTAAATGTTTTACACCACCATTAATATTATCTTTTGCCGCAAACGTATTTTTAACGCCCAATGATTGCGCAGTATCAGGCATCAATTGCATTAGCCCTTGAGCGCCTTGTTTTGATACTGCTAGCCTATTAAAATGCGACTCTGCATGAATAATAGCACGTACAAAAGCTGCTTCAACGCTATGTGTTAAAGCGGCTTGACTAATATATTGCTTAAATTCTGATAAATACAATTTGGTATTGTACCAATCAACGGTTGAGTCGACTTTACACGCATAGCAGTCTACGATAATTTTTTTAAAGTCATATTCAAGGGGAGCAATATCTGAAAAAGAAGTGATATTATCGGAAGACATATACTTGTAGATAGTTTTTCTTTCAGCGCCATCGCTTACAATAGAGTATATAGTGCTTGTGAAAATAATTAATGTTTGTAAATAAGCAAGAACTTTAAACTTGTTAAAAATAATCACAAAGGTGTTTTCCTTCTGTTCTACTATAAGTACTTATTTTTATTAACATAGCGGGGAAATTTCTAATTGTCTAAGTTTTATTATTGATGATTAATTATCTTTATATACCCTTTTGGAATAATAAACAGCTATCTATTCTTTTTAGCTTTATCTATTTTTGTCTATCCTTTACTCATATATTGATATGGGTGAAAAATCTTATGCCACAAAAGCAGCTATCTTTACAGCAAAATTCAAATACTGGTTCAAGTTCACTTGATGCTAATCAACTTGGATTATTACAGCAAATAACGTCAAGTTATTCGCCTTTACAACTTGCATGGGCAAGCGGCTACCTTGCTGCTAAAAGTGAGTCAGGCCAAAGTGTAGCGTTACCATCTGCACCATCAGCTGTTGCGTCAAAAACGTTAACTATTTTGTATGCCTCTCAAACGGGTAATGCAAAAGGTGTTGCAAAGCAATTAGAGCAAAGTGCTAAAGCGGCTGGTATTACAGTTAACTTTAAAAATATTGCTGACTATAAAGTAAAATCACTAAAATCTGAGACACATTTACTTATCGTAACAAGTACTAATGGTGAAGGCGAGCCGCCTGATGATGCGCTTATTTTTCATGAGTTTTTGTTGAGCAAAAAAGCGCCTAAATTACCTGAATTAAATTATAGCGTATTAGCTTTAGGTGACAGTAGCTATGAGTTTTTCTGTCAAACAGGCAAAGATTTTGACGAACGCTTACAAGCATTAGGGGCAAAACAGTTAGCGCCACGTCTTGATTGTGATTTGGATTATGACAGTGAAACACTAAGCTGGACTGAATCAATGGTAGCATCATTAAAAGATGAGTTAACCCAACAAGATCCAGGTTTAGCTACCGTAATTGATTTGCCTATTACTAGTCATGCTTCAGGGGTAAGTCAGTACACTAAACAAAATCCATTAACGGCTGAATTTTCTGTTAGTCAGAAAATAACTGGTAGAGATTCCGCAAAAGATGTACGTCATATAGAAATTGACCTTGGTGATTCTGGCCTAACCTATCAAGTGGGTGATGCGCTGGGCGTATGGTTTGAAAATGATGTTGTTTTAGCGGATGAATTACTGAGTACACTTAATTTTACTGGTGATGAAGAAATCTCATTAAAAGTGAATGGTGAGCAACAAACTTTCAATCTAAAAAGTGCATTAATTAGTCAATTAGAAATCACACAAACGGCACCAGCATTTATTGAATTTTGGGCAAAACAATCTGCTAATAAAAACCTTGCTGAAATTGCCTCAGACAAGAATGTTAGCCGTGAGTTTGCAGCTAATCATCAAATTATTGATATTGTAAAACAAGCACCAGCAACGGTTGAAGCACAACCCTTTGTTGATGCACTTCGTAAAATAACGCCTCGTTTGTACTCTATTGCTTCTGCACAAGCCGAAGTGGAAGAAGAAGTTCATTTAACGTTAGGTGTTGTGAATTATGAAGTTGATGGTCAACAACGTTTTGGTGGTGCATCAAGTTATTTAGCGCATCGTCTTGAAGAAGGACAAGCGGTTAAAGTCTTTGTTGAACATAATGACAATTTCCGTTTACCTGCAAATAATGAAACCCCTGTGATTATGATAGGCCCTGGTACGGGTATTGCTCCGTTTAGAGCTTTTATGCAACAGCGTGAAGCCGACGAAGCAACGGGTGATAATTGGGTATTCTTTGGCGATCAAACCTTTACGCAAGATTTTCTCTACCAAGTTGAGTGGCAAGCTTACCTTAAATCAGGTTTATTAACTCGTTTAGACTTAGCTTTTTCAAGAGATCAAGCTGAAAAAATATATGTACAAGACAGATTAAAAGAAAATTCAGCTGAAGTGTTTAGTTGGTTAGAGCGTGGTGCTCATGTGTATGTTTGTGGTGATATGAGCCGCATGGCAAAAGATGTGGAAGCAACATTGATAGATATTATTGCCACTGAAGGCAAGTTATCAGCAGAGCAAGCACAAGAGTATTTAAAAGATTTACGTAACGCTAAGCGTTATCAGAAGGATGTTTATTAATGAGCACAAGTAATAATTCTGAACAAGTTATCGCACCTGGTCCTATCATTGTTGAAGGTAAGTTGCATGATAATGAACGTCTTAAGATAGAAAGTAACTTCTTACGCGGAACAATAGCTAAAGACTTACAAGATAAAACTACAGGTGGCATGACAGGCGATAATTTCCAATTAATCCGTTTTCATGGCATGTATCAACAAGATGATCGTGATATTCGCGCTGAACGTGCAAAACAAAAGTTAGAGCCGTTGCATACTTTAATGCTTCGTGCACGTTTACCTGGCGGCATTATTACACCTAAACAATGGTTAGGTGTTGAACAATGGGCGAGTGAATATACTATGTACGGTAGTGTACGTTTAACAACGCGACAAACATTTCAGTATCACGGTATTTTAAAGCCCAATATTAAAAAAGTGCATAAAGCGCTAAATAGTATAGGTATTGACGCTATAGGTACTGCGTCAGATATGAACCGAAACGTGTTATGTACCGCTAATCCGTATCAGTCTGAAGTACATCAAGAAGCGTATGAATGGGCAAAGAAAATTAGCGAACATTTTATGCCTAGAACGCGTGGTTATGCCGAAGTATGGCTAGACGCTGATAAAATTGACAGCACAGTTCAAGAAGAAGAGCCTATTTTAGGCAACTCATACTTGCCACGTAAATTTAAAACCACGGTTGTGATTCCACCGCTTAACGATATTGATGTGCATGGTAACGACTTAAACTTTGTTGCTATTCAAGAAAATGGCAAGTTAATAGGGTTTAATGTGTTAGTTGGTGGTGGGTTAGCTATGACTCACGGTGATAAAGCAACTTACCCTAGAAAAGCTGATGATTTTGGTTATATACCTGTAGACCAAACGCTTATTTTTGCAGAGGCGGTATTAACCACTCAACGAGATTGGGGAAATCGTGTTGATCGTAAAAATGCGAAAACAAAATATACCCTTGATCGCGTTGGTATTGACGTTTTTAAAGCCGAAGTTGAAAAACGTGCAGGCAGCAAATTTGGTGAAAGTCGACCTTATGAGTTCACAGAACGAGGCGACCGAATTGGTTGGTCAGAAGGTATTGATGGTAAACACTATTTAGCTTTATTTATTGAAAATGGTCGCGTTAAAGATTTTCCAAATAAACCACTAAAAACAGGTATGGCTGAATTAGCAAAAATTCATCAAGGTGATTTCCGTATTACCGCTAATCAAAATTTGATTGTTGCAGGCGTACCCACTGATCAAAAAGCTGAAATTGAAGCCATTGCGATTAAATATGGCTTAATGGATGCAACCGTAACCAAACAACGCAAAGACTCTATGGCTTGTGTTGCATTGCCTACGTGTCCATTAGCAATGGCAGAAGCAGAGCGTTATTTACCTGGATTAATTGATGATGTTGAAACAATTCTAGATAAAAATGGTTTGAAAGATGAGTCTATCATTTTACGCGTTACTGGTTGTCCTAATGGCTGTGGCCGAGCAATGTTGGCCGAAATGGGGCTAGTAGGTAAAGGTCCTGGTAAGTACAACATGCATTTAGGTGGCAACTTAGCGGGTACACGAATTCCTAAGCTTTATAAAGAAAACCTAGGCGAGCAAGACATTTTAAATGAAATTGATAGCTTAAGTGCACGTTGGGCTGCTGAACGTAATCAAGACGAGGGTTTTGGTGATTTCACTATTCGTGCTGGTATTGTAAAAGAAGTAATGATAAGCATAAGAGATTTTTATGATGAATAATGCTTTAACGTTGAGCAAAGCAGGTGAGTTAGCTAAAGTGAGCCAAGAAGGTACTTTACTGAACAAAGAGAAAGCGCCAATTCAAAATCGCTTTCCTGCTTCTTTACCTAAACCATGGCTTGATCAATGGAATGAGTCTTTGGAAGAGCAATCGCCTATTGCACGTATAGAATGGACAATGGAAAATTTGCCAAGTCAGTTTGTTGTGTCGTCAAGTTTTGGTATTCAGTCTGCTGTTATGTTGCATATGATGACGCAAATAGATGCCAATATTCCAGTATTGATAACTGATACTGGGCATTTGTTTCCCGAAACGTACCGTTTTATTGAACAAATGACGGAAAGATTAAAGTTAAACTTACATGTTTATAGTGCTAAAGAGAGCGCAGCATGGCAAATGGCTAAATATGGTGAGCAATGGGCGCAAGACGAGCAAGCGCTAAAAGAGTATAACCATAAAAATAAAGTTGAACCGTTAGAACGCGGATTATCTGAGCTAAACTGTGGAACTTGGTTTTCTGGTGTTCGTCGCCAACAAACAGCGCATCGCCAAGGTTTACCTGTTGTGAGTATTTTACGTGGCCGTTTTAAAGTGCACCCAATTATTGATTGGAGTAATAGAGATGTTCATCAATATTTAACAGAGCATAATTTACCTTATCATCCGTTATGGGACGAAGGCTATGTGTCTGTAGGTGATGTGCATAGTACTAAACCATTAACTTTGGGAATGGACGAAAGCGAAACACGTTTTGGCCCCGGTCAACGCGAGTGTGGTTTACATACTGATGGTGATGGAATTTAAATACAAGTGATACTTCAGGATAAGCTAGAGAATATATGTATTCTTTAATGAGTCACATTTAGGTCACATAAATTTCGGCTTATTCATTGCTTACAATGTCAAAATGATGACTGAGTTGCTGTTTTAAGGCTGCAAGGAAGTCATCATTTGATTTGTCTGTAATTAAATTTGCTAATTCAGTTCCTATTGGCGTGAACTTATAAAATTGTAATGCTATGTTGTTGTTTTTGCAGCTTAATTTTAATGGTGCATTATTGTAATAAAAGGTAAGGTTTTCACCTTTCATCATTGCACTAGATTCACTTTCTTGCTGAAAAATCAAATTGTTATCAGCCAGTGATAAAATATCGGCATAATTTAAACCAAAATGACTTAGGTTTATATATTGTTGCCTGTCTTTATTGAAAAAATTAAATAATCCTGGTTGTTGATAGCTACCAGAAAGAATACGAATATTTTTTTTGCTATGATCTTTCACAGCCAAAGAACAGGCCTTTGCTAATAGTTTAGCGTCACTAATACTCATATCACGAAAAATTTTTAATGCTTTAAGGGAATATAAACCTGGGCGAGATAGTTCACTTGCAAGTATTTTGGCCCATAAGTCTTGCATTGTATTGTTGCTGACATGATCAGCTAAAGCAATGTAACGATTAAGCCAGTCTAAATCTGGCCTTTTATCTATTTGTTTATTCTCAAAAAAGCTAAGGGTTTTCTCCATAATAGCTTCAATATTTTCTTGCTTTCGTAGTTTGGCTAACCTCTTACGCTTATTACAACGGTCTTCAATGGGCATACGTTTTTCTATTGGTAACAATGGTGCTTCAATGCCAAATAATTGTGTTATTTTGAAAAACTGTTTATGGGTAGGTGATTCTACTGACTTTTTACTTTCTTCCTCGTGTACTATCGGGAGAACTTGGCTATTGTCGTTAGCTTGGTCAATAACAATAGTTGATGTTTTTTTTGTTTTCACTTTAATCCCCAGTAGTAAAAAATAATATCAATCGATAAGGTTCAAATAAATGGCTTGTTGGTTGTTTTTAGTGATACCCCACCTAGATAATTTAATTGTATGAGTTTATTGAAAATTGTCAAAGTGACTTTTATTATGTGAAAGAAATCAGTAAAAAAGTAGCAAAAAGATTCAGTTAAGTTATAGTTATATAGTAAGTACAAATCAAAATAAAGACAAAAATTTAAATGTAATTAGTTGAAAACCTTAATTACTCGAGGATGGTATGCAAGTATCCGAAAATTCACATGATGACTTTCTATTTATTGATGACAGTGATGAAGAAGAAATTCTAGAGTGCAGCGAAACAGAAACTTGGAAAGTACTGATTGTTGATGATGATCCTGAAATTCATTCTGTTACCCAACTTGCGCTATCAGATTTAATTGTGCTAGGCAGACGCTTAGAGTATTTTCACGCATATTCTGGTCAAGAGGCCTGTCAGTTACTTAAAGACAACGCTGATATTGTACTTGTACTACTTGATGTGGTGATGGAAACCGATGATGCGGGATTAAAAGTTGTTAAATATATTCGTGAAGTATTAGAACGGCATGATATTCGCTTGGTTTTAAGAACAGGCCAACCGGGCTATGCTCCTGAAGAAAGTGTTATCAAAGAATATGATATCAATGATTACAAAACAAAAACAGAGCTAACTCGTCGAAAACTCGTGACTACTGTTTACGCGGCAATTCGTTCATACCAACAAATTGAAAGTGTTACACAAGGCCGTCAGGGATTAGAAAAAATTGTTTCAGGTGCTTCTAGCTTACTCGAACTTCATTCAATTGCTGAATACTGCCAAGGTACTTTAAAACAATTAACCTATCTATTAGATCAAGACATTAACTGCTTATTTTGTGCAAGAGGACAAGGCATTATAGAAAATGCTGACGATTTAAGCTTTTATGTTATTGCTCAGCAGGGGTTTTCTTCGCAAGCAGTTAATCAAAAGCTAGAAACGATAGAAAATGTACAAATTAGCAGTCAAGTGAAATCATGTTTTACCCAAAAAGCACATATTTATTGTGATAATTCGTTATATTTATACCTAGCACGAGGAGGTTATCGTGCCGTTATTTATCTTACGTTAACACAGTCTCTAAATGATATTCAAAAACAACTTTTAGATGTGTTTTTAACGGGTATTACTATCGGATATGAAAATGTTCATTTGTTTCAGAAGCTTAATAATGCAGCGTATAAAGATTTATTAACTAATTTACCTAACCGATTAGCATTTGTAAACATGCTTGAAACTTTTGCAAAAGACGGTTTAGACAATGACGTCGCGGCATTAATTGATTTAAAACATTTTAGTGATGTTAATGATGCATTAGGACAAGATGTTGGTAATAAGCTGCTTACTGCCGTTGCTCAGCGTTTAAATAATTTAAGTTGTAATTGTAAAATTGCTCGTGTTGGTGCTGATGTATTTGGTGTTATTGGTACCGATACCTGCCTTACTCCTGAGGTATTGATAAAGCTATTTGAACAACCATTTACAGCGGGAGAACAAAACTTACCTATTAATGCTAGTTTTGGTTTTTGTAGTAAAGAAGATGCTAATAGCAGTGGTGTAAAAGTATTAAACCAAATTAACATCGCCTTAAACTTAGCCAAGAAAAAGCGTCTTGCACATTTTGCTTATTATAACCCTGAAATGGAAGACGAAACGCAATGGCGCTTGAATATGATTAGGGAGCTACGTAATGACTTTGCTGAAAACCGTCTTGAAGTATGGTATCAACCTCAACTAGCGTTAAATTCAGGTAAAGTCATTGGTGCTGAAGCGTTATTACGTTGGCGCACAATTGAAGGTAATTTTATTTCTCCTGCGGTTTTTATTCCGTTGGCGGAATATTCGGGCTTAATTATTGAAATTGGTGATTGGGTTGTTAATCAAGCTTGCTCACAAATTAAGACGCTAGAAAAAAATGCTTTTAATAATGTTACCATCTCAGTTAATGTGTCTATACCGCAATTTAGAAATAGCAATTTTGTTGATGCCGTTTTAAATGCTATTCAAAAGTATGAAGTTTTACCTAGTAAATTAGAGTTGGAAATTACTGAAAGTATTTTAATGGACGACCCTCAAGTGGTCATAGATGCACTTGTTGAGTTAAAAAAAGTAGGTATTAGTATTGCTCTTGATGATTTTGGTACGGGTTTTTCATCAATGAGTTACTTACAAAAATTACCACTCGATCGTTTGAAAGTTGATCGTGCTTTTATCACAGATATAGCAAAAGAGGGGCAATCAATTATTGCTGAAACAATTATAAATTTAGGTAAGAAGATGAACCTAAAAGTTATTGCTGAAGGTATTGAAGAAATAACCCAACAAACACGATTAGTTGAGCTTGGCTGTGATGAAGTACAAGGCTTTTACTACGCTAAGCCTATGCCCGCGGATCAATTTTTACAGTTCCTTGAAAATAAACAGACTAAGTTATAAGTATTTTTTGCCTACTGCTTTATTATGCTTATTGTTGATCTGCTATTAGAGCAAGAAGAGCGATTATTGCTATTAGTTGCTCTATCTTCTACTTGCTCACCTAAAAAATATAATAACGTGACCATCACATAAGTCTTCAATGAACCTAGCTTGTGCCAGAGCTACCATAACCATTATGAAAATGCATATCACCATACCATATAGCACTCAAGATTCAGCTGCTTGTTCAATAATAATTTGATACTAGATCTAAAGATCAGAAGAGAATTTTATAAATAATGTTTTAAAAGGAAAATACAGCGGGAAAATAGCATGATATTTTCCCGCTGTACTGAATGATAGAACCCAAATAACTATCATTCAAAAAAGCTATCACATTTATAAGAATATAAAATCCATCATCTTCAAAAAGTGACATTAGCAGCAATTTGATCAATAGAAAGTGCAATAGTAGTGAAATAACTATCTTCAAGTCACAGTACTTTTTCTAATGCTATATTAGCCGCATAGTACAAAATGGCGGTATAGGAAAAATTCCTTTTAGTGAACGCTAAAATACCAAATAAAATTTATATTTTTATTGTTGTTAAATAAATATCTTTTTATATCAGTTGACTATTGTTTTGTATCTAAAAATGCAGAAGGCGAATATGGCACTATACGGCACTAAAATAGGAAGAATACAGAACCAAGGTATGAGATATATGATACCTATGATGCATGTAGAACTAATGAGGGGTTTTATAGAATAGTTCACTGAGAATATGTTGACAAGCGTCATACAGTATTATCTATGGAATCATGTAAATGAGCTTACGTCGTCTTATCAATATTAGAATTATTTTATCAGTGATATTGATATTAATATTTAGCGCGGGCATTGCTGTATGGCAGGCAAGAAAATCGGTAGAAAAAGAAGTAGGTTCTTCAATTCACTTAGCCGTACAAATGATCAAATTTGGTTTTAATCAACTTCCTGCTTCAAGTGAACAAAATGATGTGTGGCTACAAAAAATTGCCGATATACAACCTGTAAGACATTTAAATATTTCCATTAAAGATAATCAAAGAGAGATACAAAACAAAAAAGATTTTTACAAAAATGGTGAAAATAGCTCGGCACCTTACTGGTTTGTTAAAGCAATTATGATTGATTTTTCTACGCATAGTTACGACATTAATGTTGCAGATGGTTCAACAAAAACTATTTTTATTACGGCAAACCCAATGGACGAAATAAGCGAAGCATGGGGTGAAACAAAGGTGTTTTTTTGGTCTATCGTCTTGATGCTGTTAATTATATTTTTGACGGTTAACCTTGTTTTTAATTCAATGTTACAAGCGGTAAAAGCCATTTTGTCAGGGCTACGCCAAGTTGAAGCGGGAAATTTTGATCACGTGCTGCCTCAATTCAAAATTAGTGAATTTGACGCTATTGCAACTGAAATTAATGGTATGTCACTGGCGTTAAATACAGCACAAACAAATAATCAAGCATTAGCACGCCATACTATGCAGATTCAAGAAACAGAAAGGCAGAACATGTCTCGTGAATTACATGATGAAATGGGGCAATCATTAACGGCAATTAAAGCGATGGCTGTTACCTGTCAGCAGGCAGAAACTGATGTTAACGCCGTAACCTCTTCTATTATTGAGATTTGTGACCATTTATCTGTTGTTGTTCGTTCAATGATGAAAACATTACACCCATTGAGTTTAATGGAACTTGGTTTAGGTGCGACTTTGTTTGAGTTGGTTAGCGAATGGCAACGACGCAGTGGTGAATTACAATTTGATTTAAATTATGACGCCTCTTTAGATAACTTAAGTAACGATATAACTATTCATGTTTACCGAATTGTACAAGAGTGTTTAACCAATGTAGTACGACATGCTAACGCTTCACAAGTGGCTATTTTAGTTATTAAACGTGATGATGCAGTGTGGATTACGGTGTCAGATAATGGCCAAGGAAAGCAATTGAATTCATCAGGTTTTGGTTTGTTAGGTATGCGCGAAAGAGCTGAAAGCTTAGGAGGGCAATTCAAATTAGAGTCCGTTTGTGATGGTGGTGTTAACGTTGTTGTGCAATTACCTTACTGGGAAGATAAATCATGAATGAAAGAAAAATAAAAGTTTTATTAGTTGATGATCATACGGTTGTTAGAGCAGGGTTTAGAATGTTACTTGCTTCTCAAGACTATATTGGTGACATTGTTGATATTGAACGTGGTGAACTTGCGACCCAAGTATATCAAAGCTTTCAGCCTGATGTAGTGGTGATGGATTTGTCTATGCCTGGTATTGGTGGCCTCGAAACTATTCGACGTTTGTGTAAGCAAGACCCTAATGTACTTATTTTAGTTTATAGCATTCATGATGAAACCATATATGTTGAACGTGCTTTAAACGCTGGGGCAAAAGGTTATGTTAGCAAAAACAGCGCTGCCGAAGTATTAGCGAAAGCCGTCGCTGATATTGCTTGCGGGAAACGTTATATCGAACCAGGCTTATTACCTGAAGCCAATGATATTCGTATAACCGAAACGAAAAAACCGAAGTATTCACTTAATGTTTTATCGCCACGAGAATTCGATGTGTTTCGGCTATTATCAAAGGGCTTAAATGCACACAATGTTGCTACTGAACTCAGTCTTAGCTATAAAACAATATGTAACTATCACACACAAATCAAAAACAAGTTAAATGCCAATACCTCAGCAGATCTTGCTAATATCGCTATGGTACATAAAATTATTTAATGAAACCTAGCTGCTATACGGGTTTCCATTCCTATACTGGGTTTGTCAGGAATTAGCATTGCTAAACACAATGAACATAAGGCAAATCCTGCTCCAATATAAAAAACCCAAGCAGGTTGTAAAATCCAAAGCATACCAAGTAATGCCGGAATAACGACCGCAGCAATATGATTAATAGAAAAGCTAACTCCTGCACTGGCGGCAATATCTTCAGGTTGAGCAATTTTTTGAAAATAGGTTTTAATGGCAATGGCTAAGGCAAAAAACAAATGATCAATAACGTATAATGCTGCGGCAAGGTTGGCATCTTCAACTAAGCCATAACAAATAAAAATAATGATTAAACCAATATATTCAAATCGTAAAACAGAGCGCTCACCAATAATGCCAATTAATTTTCCTACTTTTGCCGCGAATAACCAATTAAATACATAGTTAATAAGAAACAAGGCGCTGACATCGGCAACACTATAGTGGAATTTTTCAACCATTAAAAAACCAGCAAAAACCACGAAAATCTGTCGGCGTGCGCCGCTAAAAAATGTTAATGCGTAAAATAACCAATAACGTTTTCGTAATACTATCTTTTTTGTTTGTTCTGTTTTTTCCTTAAAATGTTGAAATGATAAGGCCAAAAATAGAGTAAATAATAAACCTATACCACCAAACAAAGCATAAGTTGATTGATATGACCAACTAAAATGTTTCATTAATAGCCAAATACTAGAAAAGGCCAATAATGAAGCGATTGATTTAACTGATAGCATTTTGCCAAGAAAATGCGCAGTTTTGTCTTTGTCAATCCATTGTAACGTTAAAGACTGACTGACCGTTTCATAATAATGAAAACCAACGGACATCAATACCGTGGTGAGATATAAACCAACAACACTGGGGAAAAAACCAGTTAAAAATACCCCTAAGCTAGTGATAGCCAATGACAATAACGCTAGTCGTTGTTCTTTAATAAACAGCAAAACATAAATAACCGTAAACGCTAAAAACCCTGGCACTTCACGCAAACTTTGTAATATACCAATTTCAACACCCGTAAAACTGGCTTTTTCTATTACAAAATTATTTAACAATACCATCCAAACAGAAAAAACCAAGGGCATAGTAAATGCCATAGCAAGCAATAAGTGTTCAGGTTGATTAAAGCGTTTAAGGAATTTTATCATCAGTGTGATCGACACCTAAGGAAGAATCATGAGTGACGTATCTTACGTTAATTAATAATTTTTAACAAACTTTACCTTGTAATAAAGATCCTTGGTTAATTAAAATACCAAGTAAAAACAATTTGTTATAGTAGGTATAAAA
Source organism: Colwellia sp. E150_009 (assembly GCF_053543955.1). Taxonomy (NCBI): domain Bacteria; kingdom Pseudomonadati; phylum Pseudomonadota; class Gammaproteobacteria; order Alteromonadales; family Colwelliaceae; genus Colwellia; species Colwellia sp. E150_009. The sequence continues at coordinate 98,875 of NZ_JBHFOM010000010.1, read as the reverse complement.
GAATTAATACATCCAATTAAAACAGTTGTTTAAAAAAGTTTGCTATTCGTCGACTTTCAAGGCACACTCAGTCAGCTATTATTAGTTATCCATGTGTTTTAGCGTAAAATAATGACGTTAAAATTTAGATTAATCATCAAAACATCAACACCACTTATTAGGTGAAGGAGACAAAGCATGATATATCAAGGCAAGAGCCTTTCAGCCCAATTACTAGAAGACGGTATCGTAGAACTTAAGTTCGATGCTCAGGGATCAGTAAATAAATTCGATCAAGCAACATTTGAAGAATATAAAGCCGTTGTTGCTGCCATTAACAATTGTAGTGATGCTAAAGGCGTTATGGTAACGTCTGGAAAATCAACGTTTATTGTTGGTGCTGACATTACTGAGTTTTTATCTTCATTTCAGCAGCCAGAAGAAACACTAACCGCTTGGGCAAAAAGTGCCTCTGATGTGTTCGATTCATTTGAAGACATTCAATTACCGACAATAGCAGCGATTAATGGCATTGCGTTAGGTGGTGGTTGTGAAATGACATTAGTATGTGACTATCGTGTTGCAGATACTAATGCCAGTATTGGTTTACCAGAAGTGCAATTAGGTTTAATGCCAGGCTTTGGTGGTACGGTTAGGCTTCCTCGACTTATTGGTTTTGATAACGCTGCTACTTGGATGTCTACAGGTAAAACATTTAAGCCTGAAGCTGCAATGGCTCAAGGTATTTTAGATGCAGTAGTTGAGCCCGAGAATTTAAAGGCTGCTGCAATGAACATGCTTAAACTAGCTATTGATGGCAAGCTTGATTGGCGCGCGAAACGTCAACCTAAATTAGAGCCATTAAAACTTTCTCCAACAGAATTAATTATGTCATCGAACACTTGCAAAGGAATGATAGCTGCTAAAGCAGGTAAACATTATCCTGCGCCAATGGTGATGATAGACACCTTAATTGCAGCCGCTGGTTTAGATCGTACGGGTGCTATGGCTGCAGAAAATGCAGGTTTTGCAAAATTAGCAAAAACAGATGCAGCAACGGCACAAATTGGTTTGTTTATGGCAGATCAAGTGATTAAAGGCAAAGCGAAAAAAGCCACTAAGTTGGCAACCAAAGCGGTAAATAAAGCTGCTGTATTAGGCGCAGGTATTATGGGCGGTGGTATTGCATATCAATCGGCCTATAAAGGCACGCCGATTATTATGAAAGATATTAATGATCAAGCACTTGATTTAGGTTTAACAACAGCAACCGGTATTTTAGCTAAGCAAGTTGAACGCGGCCGCATGAGCGTGAAAAAAATGGCAGGTGTATTAAATAATATTACCCCCAGTTTAAGCTACGACAGTGTTAAAGATGTTGATATTGTTGTAGAAGCCGTTGTTGAAAACCCTAAAGTAAAAGGTATTGTGCTAGCAGAAGTTGAAGGTGTAATCAGTGAAGACGCTATTTTAACGTCAAACACTTCTACTATTTCAATTGATTTATTGGCACAAAGTGTAAAACGCCCTCAAAACTTTTGTGGTATGCACTTTTTTAACCCAGTAAACAAAATGCCATTAGTTGAAGTTATTCGTGGCAAGGACACATCAGATGAAACGGTAGCCTCAGTGGTTGCTTATGCAGCAAAAATGGGTAAATCACCTATTGTTGTTAATGACTGCCCAGGTTTTTATGTTAACCGTGTTTTATTCCCATACTTTGCTGGCTTTAGTCAATTAGTACTTGAAGGTGCTGATTTCACGGCAATAGATAAAGTGATGGAAAAACAATTTGGTTGGCCAATGGGTCCAGCTTATTTGCTTGATGTTGTTGGTGTTGATACCGCTGACCATTGTACGGGTGTGATGTCAGCAGGCTTCCCTACGCGTATGAATAAAATTGATAATGATCCCGTTAGTACCTTGTATGCTAATGAACGCTTTGGTCAGAAAAATGGTAAAGGTTTTTATGACCATATGAAAGACAAGCGTGGTCGCCCAATGAAGGTGCCAGCACCTGTTGCTTATGAATTACTTGCGCCACATTGTGCAGACAAGAAAGACTTCACAACGGAGGAGATTATTGCACGTATGATGATCCCTATGGTGAATGAAGTCGTTCGTTGTTTAGAAGAAGGTGTGGTTGATACTGCTGCTGAAGCAGATATGGGCTTAATCTATGGTATTGGTTTCCCTCCATTTAGAGGTGGTGCAATTCGCTATTTAGAAACACTAGGACTAGATAACTTTATTGCGATGGCAGATAAATATGCAGATTTAGGCGAAATATATCATGTAACTGATGGCCTGAGAGAAATGGCAAAATCAGGTAAATCTTACTTCACAACAGACGTTAAAACTAACGCATAACCCGAGGAGAATAAAATGAACGAAGTTGTAATAGTAGACTGCATAAGAACTCCTATGGGTCGCTCAAAGGCTGGTGTTTTTCGCAATGTACGTGCTGAGGCTTTATCAGCACATTTAATGAAAGAAATTTTAAAACGTAACCCTGAGCTAAACCCAGAAGATATCGAAGATGTTATTTGGGGTTGTGTAAAGCAAACTAAAGAACAAGGTTTTAACATTGCACGTAATGCATCATTGCTTGCAGGACTACCTAAATCTATTGGTGGTGTAACAATTAACCGTCTATGTGGTTCTTCAATGGAAGCCCTTCATCAAGCATCAACTAATATTATGTGTGGACAGGGCGATGTATTTTTAATTGGTGGTGTTGAGCATATGGGGCATGTACCTATGATGTATGACGTTGATTTTGACCCAGCATTGAATAAGCATATTGCGTTAGCGTCAGGTAATATGGGTTTGACCGCTGAATTATTAGGTAAACAACACGGTATTACTCGTGAAATGCAAGATGCCTTTGGCGCGCGCTCTCATCAAAAAGCCTATGAAGCACAATTAAATGGTCGTTGGGACAATGAAATTGTAGCCACTCAAGGGCATGATGCGTCAGGTGCTTTAACGTTAGTTGAACATGATGAAGTCATTCGTCCTGAAACTACTGCTGAAAGTTTAGCTGCTTTACGTCCAGTGTTTGATCCAGTTAATGGTACGGTAACAGCGGGAACCTCGTCTGCACTTTCTGATGGCGCTTCAGCCATGTTAGTTATGTCAGCAGCGAAAGCGAAAGCGTTAGGCTTAACGCCTCGTGCTAAAATTCGTGGTATGGGCGTTGCAGGTTGCGATCCATCAACGATGGGTTACGGTCCTGTGCCTGCTACTAAGAAAGCATTAAAACGTGCTGGCTTATCTATTGAAGATATTGAGTTATTTGAATTTAATGAGGCTTTTGCAGCACAAGCACTTTCTTGTGTAAGAGCATTAAAAGTTGAAGATAGAATGGATCAAATTAACTTAAATGGCGGCGCTATTGCATTAGGTCATCCGTTAGGTTGTTCAGGATCTCGTATCTCAGGCACGCTAATAAACTTAATGGAAGGGCAAGATGTAAATTTAGGCTTAGCTACTATGTGTATTGGATTAGGCCAAGGGATAGCAACTGTCTTCGAGCGAGTCTAATTTTTTTGCTGAAATTCTTTATTAACATGGTTGAAAGTACTCACAAATTCTTCGGGAAATAATTTGAACATCCGAAGGATGGCCTGAAAGGCGAAGTACAGGAGGTACGGAGTAATGACTAACGTCAACTTCGTGCTTTCGCCTTGTTACTAAAGTTTTCATCTGCAATATTAGAACTCTTTCTGTTAGCTATTAAGCAACTTGGCTATGCATTTCTGTTCAGGAAAAAGTGTTCCATCTATTGTAGGGGGTAATTTATTGCCCCATTATCGGACAGAAGCCCAACACTACATAGTGATGTTAAATATAAAAAAACCAGCAACTGCTGGTTTTTTTATAACTTCAATAAGAGAAGGGTGGTTAAGCAAAGGCAGCTTGTAATGGTGGAACCACTTGTTTTTTACGACTAAGTACACCATCAAGCCAAACTTTTCCGTCAGTAGTAGCTTTACCAAAAGCAGCTTGCGCTAGGTTATCATTATCACTCACAATTAGAAGCTCTGAACCTTCTTTCATGATGTCTGTTAGTAACAACATTACGGTGTGGCGGTTACCTTCTGCTTTAAGCTTGGCGATATCTGCTTCTAAATCCGCTTTCATGTCATCAAATATGGATAAATCAATGACTTCTAATTGGCCGATACCGACAAGGTTATCGTTCATATTGAAGTCTTTAAAGTCACGTAGCACTAAATCGCGTACGGGTGTTCCAACAACAGCTGATTTTACTTTAAACATTTCCATGCCTAAATCGGTAGGGTTTTCAATACCGGCAATTTCAGCTAAAGCTTCAACACATTTTATATCGGCAGTAGTACAGGTTGGTGATTTAAAAATAACAGTGTCGCTTAAAATTGCGCACATCATTGCACCAGCGATATTTTTTGGAATTTCAACGTTGTGAAAGTCATACATCATTTTAATAATGGTGTTAGTACAGCCTACTGGGCGAACCCAAATCTCTAAAGGAGTAGAGTTGGTAATATCCCCCAACTTGTGATGGTCAATAATTCCTAATAGTGTTGCTTCATCTAAGTCATCAGGTCCTTGCGTGCGTTCTGAGTGATCAACAATATAAAGGCTTTCACCAGCATAACTGGTTTTTAGTATCGGTTGATCAAAGCCAAATTTATCAAGAATAAATAGGGTTTCAGGGCTGAGTTCCCCTAAACGAGCAGGTACTGTTTCTTCACCTAGGGTAGTTTTCAAATACGATAATGCGATAGCTGAACAGATAGAATCTGAATCAGGTATCTTGTGACCAACAACGTAATGTGGCATAAAAAGAGCTCTCTTAAAATTTTGCTTAAAATATTGGCAATATTCTAACAAAGTCTTTTTTATTTGGGTATAAAATTGCCTATAAAACATTGGACGAAAAATGAGAATTTTTTATATAAGCATAGTAAGAGACAAATTATAATTGATTTAATTGGCAATTATTCTATAGTGAAAGTAGGTGCTTTAACGTTTAGAGGTGAGTCATTTGTATTCATATATTGCTAGGCAACCGATACTGAACATTAAGCAAGAAACCGTGGCTTATGAATTGTTGTTTCGTGATGGGAAATCTAATTCTTTTCCTTGTATTAATCCAGATCAAGCAACATCAAAAATTATTATTGATAATCAACTGACGTTAGGTGTGGAAGAAGTGACGGGTAATTTCCCAGCCTATGTAAATTTTCATGGCGATGCCTTAGTACATCTTCTTCCTAATTTCTTCGATCCCAAGAAAATCGTGGTAGAAATTCTAGAAGATGTCATCATTACCGACAAACTCTTAACGGCATGCGCGTTATTAAAACAAAAAGGGTATACGCTTGCTTTGGATGATTATGACTTTGATCCTAAGTGGGATGTTTTTTTCCCTTATATAGATATTATTAAGGTTGATGTACTTTCTCTTACTATACTTGAGATTAGTCGTTCTTTATTTAGATTAGAAAATTATAAGTTTACGTTGCTTGCGGAAAAAGTTGAAAGCCAACAAGTATTTCAACAATTAAAAACACTTGGTTTTACTTTGTTTCAAGGCTACTTCTTTGCTAAACCTGAGATACTTAAGAAGAAAAATATTCTTTCTTCAAAAAAATATATCTTGGATTTAATGGAGCATATTAATTGTACGGAATTTGATTTTGCTGCTATCAGTGAGATCTTTAGTCAAGATGTAGGACTTACCTATAAACTATTGCGTTTTATTAATAGCCCCGGTTATGGACCAAGTAAAGAAATATGTTCTTTAAAACATGCGCTGATATATATTGGTAACCTTGAGTTGAAAAAGTTTATTGCATTACTCATGCTTGCTGATTTAGCAGAAGAGAAGCCAGATCAAATTATAATAACTTCACTAATTAGAGCAAAATTCTGTGAAAAAATAGCGAGTATTAAAAAGGCTGGTCATAACCCCCCAACTGCTTTTTTAACAGGGATGCTATCTAATATAGATGGGGTATTAGATCAAAGTATTGTTGAGGTCATGGATCTTTTACCTATACATAAAGAAATTAAAACGGCATTGGTTGAAAAAAATAATGACTTGGCTAGTTATTTGTCACTTTCTTTGGCTTTAGAGCAAGGACTGTGGCAACAAGCTAAGCAGCAATCCGTAGCATTAGGTATTGATGAAAAAGACTGCTTGAATGCATACCAAGAATCTATTGTTTGGTCAGATGCTATGCTTGCGGTTACATGCTAACAGTTATTGTACGTTATAGAATAGATAAAAAACACCTTAATATTATGTGTGCTAAGGTGTTTTAGTTTTGTGCGTTATTTATTTTATTTATAGTAACTTAGGCAAGTTTCTACTTCGTTTTTAGACCCCATAATGACTTCTACACGTTGATGAATGCTGCTGGGTTCTATATCCATAATACGACCCGTACTCGTCATGGCTAGGCCTCCTGCTTGTTCAATAAGGAATGCCATAGGGTTTGCTTCATACATTAACCGTAATTTATATGGTTGCTCTGGATTTTTAGTGTCTGTTGGGTAAGTAAAAATACCACCACGACATAGTACACGATGAATGTCACCTACCATGGCAGCAATCCAGCGCATATTAAAGTTTTTATCTCGAGAACCTGTTTCGCCAGCAAGTAAATCATTAATGTAATTTTGCATGGGTTCTTGCCAAAAACGTTGGTTAGACATGTTAATAGCAAATTCTTGCGTATCTTTTGGTACTTGCACACCACGTTTTACCATAAGAAAACCGCCATGGGTTCTATCAAGTACATAAAAGTGTGTACCACTGCCTGTGGTCATCACTAACATAGTCGCAGGACCATATAAAACATAACCAGCACAAACCTGTTTATCACCTGACTGTTTGAACATATCAGGATTGCTGGCGTCCATATGTTCAGGGGCTTCGTGAATTGAAAAAATGGTACCAATCAGTGAGTTAATGTCAATATTTGAACTACCATCTAAAGGATCAAAAGAAACGATGTATTTACCTACAGCATTACCCGCAACAGAGCTGTCTTCTTCTTCAGATGAAATTGCTTTAACAAACCCTGATTCAAGTAAAATATCTTTGAATAGTTCATTGGCAACTACATCTAACTTCTTCTGAATTTCGCCTTGAATGTTTTCATCTAACGTTGATCCCATCAAACCACTCAAATGAGCTTGGCTGACACGGAATGAGATCTCTTTAGTTGCGGCTAAAATAGTTTTAATTAGTGAAATAAGATCTAAAGGAACATTGTCTTGGCGTAAAGCTGGTGAGAGTCGTTGCATTGGGTTACCTAATAGCGTTAAGTTATATTTATAAAAGATACAGGGATGATAATTGTTAATTTCAATTTAATTATAACAAGTTTCACTTTGCTTTCTAAAGTATTAACTTAACTTTATTATGCGTTTATTAATTAACCATTTCTAATGTACTGATTTCGCAGTGAATATTGACAATTAATTAACCTGTATTTGAAGAGATATATAATTAAGATATTGATTTGTAGTTAATAAATAAATAGGGAACTGATTGTTTAATAGATTGGTAATTTTAGAAATATCAACTAAAAATCCCATCCCATGCTAAGGTAATAATGCCCTCCGTTGTAACCTGTTGGGGAATTTATAGGGTAGATAGCACCTAAGAATCCTGGCATACGGCCTTTACTATTTTCATCAGGATAGACATCAAATATGTTTTTAGCACCCAAAGCGACAACTAAATTATCTGTAACATGATAAGAAACTTCAGCATCAGTGATAATAATAGGGTCAACTTTTTCAATCAATGACACATCGTTAAATTGTGCATTGTAAAAACTCCCATAATAATTAAGGCGAATCGATGCGCTAACAGCTTCTTTAGTGTATCCGTATGTTAATACACCACGGTTTTTTGGAATGCCATCTTCTCGTTCTTTACGTACATTACTGTTTGATATTGGGCTCTTAGGGTTAGTGACTTCTAATTCGGTGTTGGTATAGTTAAACGCTAATGAGAGCATATTATTACCCCCAGCAAACTCAAACGGTAAACTAGTCACTAAATCAATACCTTGAGTAATTGAATTAAAATCGTTAGCATAATATTGTATATTTGCTACGTTTGAGTTTATGCCTGAAGCAGCTAATAAAGGTGCATCACTTGCGGTGATTTCACTGGTAAATAGTGATAGACGATCTTTAACGTTTATATAAAAATAATCTAAGGTAACATTAACTATTCCTATTTCTGATAATATTCCAAAACTCACGCTGGTGGCTTTTTCCGATTCAAGCCCTCCACCTGAACGGGCAGTAGCGATAGGGCTTAAAGCACTAACTAATTGTGAGCTTTGCTGAGCAACGATACCATTTACAATAGAATTTGAAGTAGAAATACGTTGAAGCGTTGATTGACCAACGGTAGGCGCTCTGAATCCGCTACTGAGTGTTGAACGTATGGCAACATTGTCGGTTATTTGTAAACGTGCAGATAGTTTACCATCAAAAGTATTGCCTATATTGCTAATATCTTCATGTCTCATGGCAAGTGAAACAGAGAGAAACTCTGTAATGTCACCTTCTATGTCTATATAGACAGCATCAGATGTACGATTATTTTTATCGGCAGTCTCGGAAGAGAATCCAGGGAAACCATTTGCACCAATAGCTTCGCCGTTGCTAATAAAAGCTCCAGCTTCATAAGAGGCGCTATCTCCAGCTTTAATTTCAAATTGCTCAAAGTGGTTTTGGTAACCAAAGGCAACATTCAATTCTGACTCAAAACCAACGTCGATAGGGTACGTGAAATCAGCATTGAATAAACGCTCGGTTTGTATCTGAGAGCCTAAATCAAAATCGTTAGGTGAAAGCTCACCAAATGATGCATTAACACTATTACTTAACTCATAACCAACATGGTTCTTACCAATTACCAAACTAATATCGTAAGTTAATTCAGCTTTGTTATTAGTTAATGCACCTCGCAATCCAGTTGCGATACTAGTATCGATTATTCTTCCTCCGAGCCTCGGGGTAAATCCCCCAGGAAATTGTTCATTAAAAGAAAAACAGTTAGGATTGGTGGAAACGTCTTTTAAGGTTTCAATATCATCTAAACTGCCTGGTACAGTTGGCGTTGGACAGTTACCTGTATTATCATTAGTCATGTCAAAGAAAAGACGAGTACCATTATTTGGATTAATAAATACACCCGCGCGGGTATTTGGGTGCCGATAAAAAAAGCTACTATCTATGTCGCGCCTTGCCCAGTTGCCAAACATATACAGTTGCTTATAGCTGTTACTACTTCCCAGATCCATTTCTAAATTACCCAAAAGCTTAATATTATTGGTTATATTTGGATCTCCCCAAATAACAACAGGGTTTTGTATATCTTCTATACTAACCCCACTATCAATTAAACTCTGCACTGCTGGGTCTTGAATACCACGAGAGGTTGCATCACTTTCTGAGAATTCAAATGAAAAATTCGCTGAGCCACTATCACTAATTTCAGTTCCCATAATGCCAGATAGCTCAAACTTAGTGCCATCACCTTCAAAGTATTGACCTGTTCGCATTTCTATTCTATCGATTAATGAGCTGTTTTCTAATCTAAAATTAATCACGCCTGCTATTGCATCTGAACCATATTGTGCGGCAGCTCCATCACGTAAAACTTCGATATTCTTAAGTGAAATTCTAGGAATTGGTTCCAGATCAACCCCGTGGGCACCTATATTTACTCCTGATACGTATTCATAAATAGCACCGCTACGATGACGTCTTTTGCCATTCACTAATATTAACATGCTATCAGTAGGTAAGCCTCTAAGGCTTGCTGGTCTTATTAGCGTGCCTGCATCACTGATCGCTTCCTGGCTGACATTATATGAAGGAATAACATTTGACAGTGTGGATAGCATATCGTTATTTCCACGAGCGTTTATATCTTGTTTATGGATAATATCTAGTGGCGCCAATGCATCACTTGGTGATCGGTTTATCCGGCGAGAGCCGATTATTTGAATACGTTCAGGTTCAATTGCTTTGCTTGCTATTTTTTCTTTATTTTTGATGGATTCGGTGGGCTTAGGGGCTGGTGAAGTTTTACTGGCAGCGAGGTCTTCTGAGTTATTATCTTTCAATATAGATGACACAACAATGACACGTTTTTCGGTTGCTATGGCACTTAAGGGAGTATTTACAAGAAGTATTGCTAAAGCATCTGAAAGTGAATAATTTCCCACTACTGGGTTTGTAACAATAACGACAGAATCATCAAACGGATATAAAAGTGAATATCCAGATATCTCGGCTAGTTTATCAAAAGCAGCTCCCGCGTCCATTGCTGGTAAATTAAAGCGATAATGTTTGGTAGTTTGGCACAACAAAGGGTTGGCAAATAATAAAAAGGCAAAGAGAATATAAAATTTAATGCGTTTCCCTTTTCTATGGTTCAGTAGGAGATTAAACACTTAATTTATACCTATACCTATGACAGTTTAATTGTACGTAACAGAGAGCTAACCAACAGATATTTTATGACCATAATTTAAGTTGAATTTTCAATTATACCCTCTTATTTTTATTTTGTAATGATTTTTAAGTTGCGAGTGAATACTCAGGTATTCAAAGGCAAAAGTTGTCAGAAATGATTATGCCCAAAAGGTAAAAACCCCAGAAAACAGGGGTTTTAGTAGGATATTTACATGGTAAGAGGTTTAATTTAGTGAAACATTATTAAAAGTCATATGTTGCTTTTAAATAATAAAAGCCACCATTAAAACCAAAAGGTGAAGTCTCATAATACTGACCACCCCAGCTATTGTTATCAGAACCTGTTTGCTCTGCAAAATCAAGTCGACTTGGGTATTCATCAAATATATTTTGTGCACCTACGCTGATTTTTAGGTTTTCCATGGCATGATATGTCACTTCTACATCCACAGTAACTTCTGCATCAGCATTAATTTCTGTACCAGGCTCGTCAGGCGTACCAATCCAATCTACGTGAACACCTTGATATTCGCCATAATAGTTTACACGCGTAAACATGCTAAAGTCATCCCAGTTTTGCGCCCAAGTGAATGTACCGCGATGATTTGGTAAATCATTCTCTAAACGAGAGACTTTACCAGCACCTGTAATGTCAGGAGTAAAGTCGTCAACAGTGGTTTTATTATAGTTATAAGCAAGGCTAAAGGTTGTATCACCAGCGAGTATAGCTGTTGAATAGTTAGCGACAAAATCGAAACCTTCCGTTGTTGTATCAAAGTCATTAGTAAAAAAGCTTACTTGTTGAATTGAATCTACGTTAGGAACGCCATCTGCTTTTAATATGGCTTTGTCTTCTGCTGATAAATCAAGCTTAGCAGATTGAGAAACACGATCGGTTACTTCAATATTGTAGTAATCAAGAGTGAAATGGAAATCGTTTACTGACCAAACGGCACCAAATGCCATACTTTTAGATTCTTCAGGTGTTAGCTCGTTAGCTCCTAACTGAACGGCTACCGCATTTGTCGGTGGTAATAATGCTGAATCAACTAACACACCGCCATCTAAATTGGTTTGAACATTTGCATAGTTTGCTTGACCAACTGTAGGAGCACGAAAGCCAGTACTGACCGAGCCACGTAATGAGAAGTCATCAGTGACATTATATTGTGCCGTAACCTTAAAGTTAGTGGTATCACCAAATGAGCTATAGTCTTCATAACGGATTGCATAACCCATTAAGAAATCTTCGGTAAACTGTGCTTCAACATCAACATAAAATGCATAGTTTTGACGAGAAAATTTACCTGCCGCTGACGGTTTAAAACCAGGGAAACCATTTGAGCCAATACCAAAGCCTTGATCTGTATAAGGCCCTGCAATGAACGAAGCTTCTTCACCGGCAATCACTTCAAAGGATTCAGTATGGTACTCGTAACCTCCAGCAATAATTAACGGCATTTCAAGGCCCACATCCAGCTCTTTAACTAAATCAATGTTAAAGAATTTCTCAAGTTGAATATGTTTACCCGGTGCAAAGTCACGAGGACTATCTTTGCCTAAAGAACCATTAATGGTATCAAAAATAATGTAGCTAGATTCATTTCGTCCCACTGAGCCACTCACGTCATACGAGAAAGTATCATCGATTTGACCTCGAGTACCCATGGTTAGCCCAGTATCAACTATGTTGCCACCAAAGTTAGGTGTGAAACCACCAGGTAATATTTCATTAAAGGCAAAACAATTGTCATTATTGGCAACGTTATTAATATAATCGTCTTGTGTTAAGACATTATTAGTAGTGATATTAACAGGTGAACAGCTTTCACCAGTACCTAAACCATCAAGATCGGCAATTAATAAATTACTTACACCGTCATCATCTGTGTCACCATTACTATATACGCCGCCACGCGTGTGCGGATTACGGTAATAGAAGCCGCCACGTACATCACGTTCTGAAAAGTTACCAAACATGTAAGCTTCACGATCGTTACCTAAATCTAAACCGAAATTACCAAAAATAGTAATATCGTCATTTACTTCTGGAGATCCCCAAACTTGTGTTAAAGGAGATACTGCGGTATTTCTTCCTGCTATCAGCGTTTTAGCATCAGAACGTTGTTCGCTGCGACTTGTTGCATCAGAGTTCTTGTATTGAAAACTAATATTAGCGAAGCCATCGGGGGTCAGTGCCATACCGATATTACCAGAAAACTCAGTTGTATCGCCATCGCCTTCATAATAAGAACCATGTTTTACAGTAAATGATCCACCCTCAGCATCATCTTTTAATACAAAGTTCATGACACCAGCTATCGCATCAGAGCCGTATTGTGCTGCTGCACCATCACGTAATACTTCAACTTGTTTTAATGCAGAGCTAGGGATAACTGAAATATCAGGACCTTGAGCACCATCGTTAATGCCGCCACCGAGTAAGGCAATAACTGAAGCACGATGACGACGCTTTCCGTTAACAAGTATTAAAGTACTGTCTGATGATAGACCACGAAGGTTAGCAGGTCGCACTAAGCTTGCGGCATCAGAAATAGGGTTAGTATGAACGTTGAATGAAGGAACCGTTCCTTTTAGTACCTCCAACATATCGGTATTGCCTGATTTTTCTAATTCTTCCGCGCCAATCAAATCAATAGGTACTGGTGAATCATCAACAGAGCGTGGTGCGCCACGTGAGCCTACCACGGCTATGCGTTCAACCGCTTCTTCTTTAACTTTGCCTGAATTACTTTCTGCAGCATATGAGGGGGCTGTTCCTAATGCTACACCCACAGCTAGGGCTAACGTAGTAGTACGAAATTTTATAGACATGTTATTTCCTTCCTAATGGTAATCTAGTTTTATAATTATTTTGTGCTGTTGCTATTTTATTTTTCTGCAACATACACTAAAGAGCGGAAGGAATAGTAAAGCCGTAAAAAAATTTAATTTTTATTTTAATAAAAATTTTGACATTGAGAATAGTGGGGCGTTAGAGGCTTTAACATTTATAGTTCATGATAAAGCCTTAAAGGAGATTTATAACTTATTACGTTGATATTGTTAAATAAGTTCAGGTTGGGCTGTTAGATTTTTTTGGTAAGCAAAATTTTATTTGAGCCAAGCCGTTGAGATTCCATCCCAAAAGAAAGTTCAATTGCTTCAATTAATGCTTCGCTGTCTTTTAAATCAAAGCGGCCACTTATTGGAATCTGGTGCAATGAAGGACCTTTTAACACAATTTGTACATCAATATAGCGATTAATCTCTTCGACTACATTAAATAATTCTTCGTTATCAAAAATTAACTTTCCATCAAGCCATGAAAGTTCTCGTTTTATATTATCTGGTTTAATGTGAGTTAATTTGGGGGCTTGATTATTGCCTACAATAACTTTTTCACCTTTTACAATATAAATATCATCTTTTTGCGTGGCTAAAGTATTTAGTTTTTTGATATTGGTTAATTCAGTGTTTAGAGCAACTTTTGACATTTTAACTTTACCGTCAGTTACAGTCACTTGAACATTTTTAGATGCTAAATGCACAACGAATTCAGTACCAATTGCTTGAACAAGGCGGTCACCAGCATAGACAATAAATGGTCGACTAGGATCATGAGCAACTTCAAATAAAGCCTCCCCTTTAATTAACTTAACCATTCTTTTGTTATCGGTAAATTCAGTTTCAATACGGCTATTGGTGTTTAAATGTATAATTGAACCATCGTCAAAAGTTGTACTCATCTGCTGACCTATTAACGTAGCATATGAATTTCTTTGAATATTTTCAGGCATTGCGAACCAAATAAAAAGAGCAATAAAACTTATACTGGCAGCTAAGGCAAAAGGTTCAAAGATTGGTTTTAAAACAGGCCATAAAGAAACTTTTTTTGATGTTTTTTCATCACCAATATTAGCAAACACTTCGTCCATACCATCCCAGATATCAGCCATAGCATTTAATGCGACAGGATGTCTTTTATCTGCCAATAACCAAGATTTTAAATCTTTTCTTGATTGATCTGATAAATTTCCATTGTCTAGTTTTACCAACCACATTGATGCTTCGTCATCAATCGTATTTGTTGTATGCAGTGGAACTACTTTGTTGTTAGCATTCATCTTGTACGCTCTTCACTTGATTGGTTTAGATGTATTGGAAGTTTATGTTCATTAACTTCATATCCTTGAGCACAAAGCGATTGTTTGCATTGTTTTAATCCTGCCGCAATGTATTTTTCAACGGAGCTCACAGATACATCCATTTTTTTTGCAATTTCTTTATGACTTAAACAATAGAGTTTGCGTAAAAGTATCGCGCGGCGATGTTTTTCAGGTAATGCCCCTAACACTTTACTAAAACGTTCAAACTTAAGTTTTTGATATAATTCTTTTTCTACAGTATTTTCAACATCATCTTCTAATAAGGCTTCATCTAATTCAGTATGTATTTCTTTTGACTGTTGCATTAATTTTTTCAGTACTAAGTTTCTTGAAACAACAAACAAGTATCCTTTTGGTGAACTAATTTCTTGTTTATTATCTGAGCGTAAAGCCCTTATAAACGTTTCTTGTAAAATATCATCAACATCTTGTTGTTTAACGCTCATCTTCATAATCGAACGCACTAGGCCGTCTCTGCATGATTGAAAAGCGGTTAACACTTTATTGTTCGATTGTTTATTTGTAGACATATAATGTTTCCAATAACACACTATTCTCTTAAAGAGCTTGCTTGTGGTTTAATCCATAACTATTTTATATAAAAAAACCGTAGAATAGTTTTTTATTTTCTATTGCAGACATCTTCTTTGGCTGCAATGTTTGCTATTGATTCGTTATTGTTTTTATACCACAGGCAAGTATTTGGATTTTATCGTCTATCAAAATATACCATTATCATTAAACTTTTATTGTTTGTTTGACGTTAAATAGCCGTTGTAATGTTTCTGTTTTGGTGAGTACTACTAAATTACCTAATAATACAAAACTTAACCCAATAACCGTGTATTCACTCCAAATAAACCCTTCAACAATGGTTGAAATTAATACGGCAATAGCTGGAAAAATGATATTTGCGTACGAAGTTTTGTGCGAGCCAATACGTGTCATTAAACTAAGGTAACAACCAAAAGCGATCACTGAACCAAAAAGTGATAAATAGATTAATGAAGTTAAATAAGCAGGTTCAAATGAAAAAGTGAACTGTTTACCTTGTACTACTACGGCTAAGCCAGTGAAAATAGCACCATACAGCATCCCCCATGCATTGGCTTGAACAATAGGAACATTTTTTTTCTGATTTTTGATAGAGAGCATATTGCCCATTGAAGCAGAAAAAGTGCCTAATAAACAAAAACCTAACCCCAAAAAGGTTGTTGCACCCAATTCTATATCTGTTAGCTGAGGCCAAAATAATGTCACAATACCAAATAAACCGAAAGTACCGCCAAAATAAACTTGTTTAGTTATATGTGTTTTAAAAAAAACCTTTGCGTTAATAATGTTCATTAGCATTAAGGTTGAAAATGCAATGCAGGTTAATGCTGAATTAATGTGTTGTTGCGCGTTATAAAGCAATAAATAATTCATACCAAACAAGCAAACACCAAAAGCAGCAAACAGCATATGTTGTTTCAAAGAAAAAAGCATGGGTAAGCGTTTTGCTTTGGCAAAAACAAATAAAATAATTGCAGCAAGCAGAAAACGATAAGATACCGAAGCTTCTGGAGCAACATCGCCCAGCTGGTAATTAATGGCAATCCAAGTTGATCCCCAAATAAGTACGGTAATTAGATATAGAAAACTATTACTCATTGTTTTTCCTTTGCTGCTGGTAGTCACATTTAACAGCCCTATGTCATTTTGTTGTGTAATTTCCAAATAGAGAATGACAGTATAGTGATTATTTGTTCTAATAACATATACAAAATATTAAAAATGGAACCTATACAGTTTATTTTCTGAAGGTCTATATCATGCAATTACTGGATAAATCATCAACTGCTTTTTTATATCAACAAGTTATCGATTTTATTGGCTACCAACAAAAAACAGGTGCTTTATTACCTGGTGATAAATTGCCGAGTTTACGTAAGTTAAGTCGTCAGTTTGAAATTAGTGTACCAACGGTAAAGCAAGCATACATTGAATTAGAACGACAAGGCCGTATTTGCGCTAGACCTCAATCAGGGTATTATTTAACGGCACAGCAAGCGCGTACTCTACAGCCTAGACCTAAAAAATGGTCTCATTGTACACCGACAACTGTGCAATGTCGTAATATGATTGAACAGGTTTATCAGGCAGTTCATATGCCAGATACTGTCGCTTTAGGTATTTCAAACCCTATTCTAGCCAATCCGCCAGATAAAACATTGGCAAGATTAATGCGTTCTGTGATTTCTAAAGTCGCTGAAAAAGCTGTTAGTTACGGGCCCGTGACAGGCGATTGTAAACTACGTATGCAGTTAGCGCTTCGTTATCAAGAACAAGGAGTGGCTATTAATCCTGATGATATAGTGATTACTAATGGTGCACAAGAAGCCTTGTCTATTGCGTTACAGTGTGTCGCTAAAAGTGGTGATGTTATTGCCGTAGAGTCGCCTTGCTTTTTTGGCATTATAGAGCTTATTGAAACCTTAGGTATGCAAGCGTTAGAAATTTACACTTGCACCGAAGACGGTGTTTGTTTAGATGATTTAACTAAAGCAATAAAAGAGCATCCAATCAAGGCGTGTTTATTCTCTTCAGCAATAAATAACCCTTTGGGTTCAATGAAAACAGATACCCAACGACAAGCAATGGTTAGTTTGCTTGAGCAACAAGGGATTCCGTTAATAGAAGATGATGTATACAGCGAATTGTATTTTACTGATCGCAAGCCTAAACCAGCGCAACTATATTCAAAAAATGGCTTGGTTATGACGTGTTCATCATTTTCTAAAACGGCAGCACCAGGCTATCGAATTGGTTGGTTGTTGCCAGGGAAATTTGAAGAGCAAGCTAAACGTACAAAGCGTGCTCAATCATGCTCTACACCGTTGTTACAGCAATGGACATTAAATGAATACATTCAAAGTGGCGACTATGATCGCCACTTAAGTGTGCTCCGTAAAAAATTAATTTATAACTGTGAACGTATGCGTGCCTTAATTGCTGAAAGCTTTCCTAATGAGGTCTGTATTTCTAAACCTGAAGGGGGAAGCGTGCTGTGGATTAGGTGCCAGTCGCACGTTAATACCAGTGAATTTTTTCAAGAAGCATTGGAACTAGGGGTTAGCTTTGCCCCCGGTATGATCTTTTCACCTTCAGCAAAGTATGCCAATTTTATGCGAGTTAGTTTTGGTGTGCAGTGGAATACACAAGTAGAAAACGCCGTGAAAGCATTAGGTAAATTAGTGTTTGAATATACATATAAACAATTACAGCCATAGAATGAAATACCATGAAGTTAGAAAATTCGAAACAAGTATCACTTAAATTAATATTACCTTTACTCGCTTCAATAATGGCATTATCACCGTTAGCGATTGATATGTATTTACCAGCCATGCCTATTTTGTCAGAGTATTTAAACACTGATATGCCAATGATACAAAATTCACTCAGTATTTATTTATTGGGATTTGCGTTGGGATTAATTATATTTGGCCCTATGGCTGATAATAGTTCACGTAGAAAAATGGTGTTATTTGGCGTAGGTGGCTTTTTAATTACGAGCTTACTATTACCTTTTGTGACTAATATAGAGCAGTTTTTGTCACTACGCTTTATACAAGCTTTTATTAGTAGTGCAGCAACCGTTGTAGTACCAGGTACCATTCGTGAATATTATCAAAAAGATACAGCAAAAGGTTTGTCGTATGTGTCAATGATTATGATGCTTGCTCCTATGATAGCACCGAGTATTGGTAGCCTTTTATTAGTGGTACACAGTTGGCAGTTAATTTTCTATGTTTTAGTTTTATATAGCGCAGTCGTTTTATTACTTGTTATGCGTTATTTACCTGATGTTGCACGAAGTGAAATGAAAAAAAACAATCAAGTAAACTTTTTGGGGCGTTACAAAATTGTGTTTTCAAATAATGAAGCTCGTCTAGATATTATCAGTTCAATGATGGTTTCGTTGGCTTTTTTTGCTTATATTACTGCTATTTCTTTTGTTTATATAACGGTTTATCAAGTCACAGAAGTTAGTTTTAGTATACTTTTTGCCATTAACGTTTTTGGGTTAATGACAGCGCATTTCATTAATACCCGTTTAGTTGTGCGAAAAGGTTCAAGGAAAATGTTGTGGTATGGCTTAATTCTGTCTGTTATTACGTCTGCCAGTTTGTTTTTGGTAAATTTAGCCTCAATGCCCTTAGTTTATACTGTATTGTCCATATTACCATTGATGGGGAGTATTTCAATGGTTGCCGTTAATGCTGATGCTTTAGTACTAACAAAATTTCCAGAACAATCAGGTACTGCGACAGCGGTTATTGGTACGTTACGTTTTGGTATTGGGGCACTAGCAGGCCCTATCATGGCCTATTTTTACGATGGTAGTGCACTGCCATTTGCAGGATTGATGTTTTTTTCTGTATTGTTGGTGTTACTATGTCAATTGATAAACTGGCTTAATGGGAAGGGGACTATGACCCCTAAGGAAACATAATGAAAAAAGTCGCTGTAATATTAAGTGGTTGTGGTGTTTATGACGGAAGTGAAATTCATGAATCGGTATTAACTTTGCTAGCTATTGAGCAAAATGGTGCCAGTTATCGTTGTTTCGCACCAAATATTGAGCAACACCATGTAATTAATCACTTAACAGGTGAGGCTAGTGAAGGTGAACATCGTAATGTTTTAGTTGAATCTGCTCGTATTGCTCGTGGTGATATAGAAGATTTAGCCGAACTTCAAGTAGAAGAATTTGACGCCTTGATTGTTCCCGGTGGTTTTGGTGCGGCAAAAAACTTATGTAATTTTGCTTTAGATAGCGATAATTATAATGTAAATGATCAAGTACTAACGGCTTGTCAGGGGTTTGCTAAAGCAGATAAACCTGCAGGTTATATGTGTATTGCACCTGCCATGTTGCCACTTATCTACGCAAAAGGTGTGCAAGGTACTATTGGTACAGATGCTGGTACAGCATCATTAATTGAAGCTAAAGGCTTGATACATCATAATTGTAATGTGGATGATATTGTCATTGACCATGCCCACAAATTAGTAACTACGCCAGCCTATATGCTTGCAACCTCGTTAAATGAAGCAGCCTTAGGTATTAATAAATTAGTTAAAAGTGTGTTGGCTTTAACCCAATGATCCTAAATTTTTTGAACAACGGCATTTTTTTTGTCGTTGTTTTCTTTTTAACCTTAACTCAGCCTAATGCCTATGCTAGCAATGATGTGTCGAATAGTTCTATGAAAAAAACTTCTGAATTTACATTTCACCTTTCTGAATTTGAAAGAAACGTTGCAGCAAAAATGGCACTCGATATTCGTTATTTTTGTTCAGAAAAATTAACTAACAAAACTGAAAAATGTTTACAACCCGTCACTAAACTACCAGTAGAATTAGCTAACATGATTACTAATACTGGCATTGGTAGTGTTGTACTTTTTGCTGAAAACTTGGCATCAACTAAACAAATTATTCAATTAACTCATGACCTACAAAAATCTGCTTTAGCGTCTGAATCAGGGCAAGCGTTAATTATTTCTATTGATCAAGAAGGTGGCAGGGTAGTACGTTTACCTCAAGCCACATCATTTTCAGGCAATATGGCCATAGGTGCTACTTACCATACAAAAGGAATACAGTTTGCAGTAGATACAAGCACCGTTATCGCAAAAGAATTAATCTTGCTAGGCATTAATAATAATTATGCTCCGGTGGTTGATGTAAATACCAATGCAGATAACCCTGTGATTAATACGCGTTCTTATGGTGAAGATCCACAGCGTGTTGCCGACCTAGGCGTTGCGGCTGTTAATGGTTTTCAACAACAAGGCGTTATGGCAACGTTAAAGCACTTTCCAGGGCATGGCGATACTCATATTGATAGTCATCTTGGTTTACCGTTAGTTGCACATGATTTAGCCACAATAGAGAAAAATGATTTAGTACCATTTCAAAGGGCTATCAAAGAAAGTTCGCCAGCAATGATCATGACGGCACATATTCAATATCCTGCTTTAGATGATTCGACAATTGAAAATAATAAAGGTGAAAAGATCCTTCGACCAGCAACTATGTCGCGAAAGATTTTAACGGATTTATTAAGACATAAAATGGGGTTTGATGGTTTGATTGTTACGGATGCACTCGATATGGCGGGTATTGCCCATTATTTTGATGAAGTAACGGCGGTTGCTGAAACATTTATTGCAGGTGCAGATATAGCTGTTATGCCTTTTAAAATAAGAACAAATGACGATATTGAAAAGTTTTATTTATTAATTAAAGCTGTTGCGGAAAAATTATCACAAAGTGTTGGTAAACATGGATTTTCAATAGAAGAAATTACGCAATCTAACGTGAGAATTAATCAATTTAAAGCAAAGTATATACGTTTGCCCACACGTTCTGTAGCAGAACAAATAGTGGTTGCCGAGAAAGAAATAGCACAGTCACAATATTTGAAACTTGAACAGGCCTTAGCTGATAGCTCGGTTGTACTATTAACTAATAAGTTAAATGAATTTCCCCTTGAAGCTGTAAATATTACCCGCATACACTTATTTGTTTTGAACTGGCAAGAGTTTGGTGCTTTGAAAAATGCCATTTTATTTCATTGGCAAAGATTGGGTTTATTAGCACCGAAAATTAGTGCAACAGTAGTGGCTGAAGCCGATGCGCAAATACAAATTCAGCAGGGAGAAAAATTAGCAAAAGCAGACTTACTTATTGCAACCGTAGACACTAAAATAGCGAGTGTGGTTGATATTGGCGGCGCAGAAGATATTTTAACACAAGTCTATTTATCAACTGAACAAGATAAAGTAAGTTATCAACAACTACTTAGCCTTCAACTTCAACAAGCGAAGCAAAGAAAAATACCCAGTGTTTTAGTGGCTAAAGGATCACCCTATTTACTAACGCCTTATAATGATATGACTGATGCAATACTGGTTACTTTTGATGATCGAATATATAAGAAAGAGGCTAAAATATCCTATAGTCCAGGTTATCAAACAAGTATTGCTATTGTATTTGGTCAGCAAAACCCACAAGGACAGCTACCCGTCAATTTACATAGAAAATAACCATAGTAAGTGTATGGTTTTACTGAGTTAACATTTTACAAAATGTACATTATTCTGATTATTTACTACACTAAATTTATATAAAGTTAGTTAAGAGTATTTCGCATTTCTTTTGATGTTGGTTAAAATAAATTAAGGAAAATGGCTTATGAATACTGTAAATAAGACGTTAATTCACGGAGGAATCACCACCGGCGTTTTAATACTAGATCATAACTTAACATTAATTGATGTTAATGAACCATATCTCATGATGACTGGTTGTAATAAGGATGAGATACTAGGCACTTCAATAGATAAAGTTGATGTTGATTTAGCTGAGAAAATTGCTGAAAATAAAGATGATACTGCATTTGGCTATTTTCATTCAGTTATAAAAAATAAAAGGGTGAAACAGCTTCCTGTTGAAGTTTGCTTTTTTTCTCAATATGTAGAAACTAAAAAACAAACATTATTGTTTATTAAAAAAGTAAGTTATGAAAATATAACTCAATATAACCTTTCAATTATTGAACAAATTTTTGACCACACTAATGAAGCTATTATTGTAACGGATAATCAAGGATATATACAAACGGTCAATAAAAGTTTCTCCAATATAACCGGCTATACACAAGCCGAAGTGGCAGGCAAAACTCCAGCCATACTTAATTCGGGTAAACAAAATAAGACTTTTTATCAACAGTTTTGGAAAAAACTAGTCACTCAAGGTTGTTGGCAAGGTGAGATTTGGAATAAACGAAAAAATGGTCAAATTTATCCTCAGTGGTCAAATATTAGTAGTATTAAAGATAACGTAGGGAATATCTCAAATTATATATGTCAGTTTTCTGATATAACTAATCGAAAAAAATCAGAAGAAGAACTACATTATCATACTTATCATGATGTTTTGACTAGTTTACCCAATAGACATTTATTATTTGAAAAGCTTGAATACTTAACTGAGCACCATAATGAAAAGCCAACCTATTTTTGTGTATTTTTTTGTGATTTAGATCGATTTAAATTCATTAATGATTCATTAGGGCATGAAGTGGGAGATGAATTATTAAAGAGTGTTGCACATAGGTTAAATGATAGGTTACGAGATAATGATATTGTAGCAAGAAGTGGTGTTGATGAATTTATTATTGTTATTGAAGGAAAAAAAATAACAAAAAATTTAGATAAGATTTCTAAACAAATACTGTCATTCTTTGCAACTCCTTTTAAAACAAAATTTGGTGCATTTAAAATAACGGCCAGTATTGGCGTCAGTCAATTTCCTACAGATTCAACTGATATTAAAGAACTCGTTACTTTTGCTGATGTAGCCATGTTGAAAGTAAAAGAGTCTGGAGGGAATCACTACTTGTTTTTTGATACCAAAGAAAAAGAGTTAATAAAGCGGCGATTAGAGCTTGATGGTGAAATTAATGAAGCCATTGAGAAGCAACAATTTGAAGTATGGTATCAGCCTCAGGTTAATGGTAAAACTCATGAGGTGTATGGTATTGAGTGTTTAATTCGTTGGAGACATCCTGAACAAGGAATTATTCCACCTAACTTGTTTATTCCTATTGCAGAAGCCAATGGCACAATTAAAGAATTGGGTTACTTTGTTTTAAAAAGTGCATGTAAGCAATTAAAA
Organism: Colwellia sp. E150_009; assembly: GCF_053543955.1. Classification (NCBI taxonomy): domain Bacteria; kingdom Pseudomonadati; phylum Pseudomonadota; class Gammaproteobacteria; order Alteromonadales; family Colwelliaceae; genus Colwellia; species Colwellia sp. E150_009. Next base: position 75,491 of record NZ_JBHFOM010000010.1, on the reverse strand, counting down.
ATATGGCGAGATAGTGAGGTATTTATTGGCACTATGGCGATAAATATCTCGTTAAAGCAGTTTGATCGAAATGACCTTTTCTCTCAGGTAGAACGTACATTAATAGAAGAAAATATTCCTGGCAATGCTATTGAACTTGAAGTAACCGAATCTATTTTTTCTGAAAATAATAATCATCATATTCCTGTTTTACGCGCATTAAGACAATTAGGTGTTAAAGTGGCTATTGATGATTTTGGTACGGGATATTCTTCTTTACAACGTTTGAAAAGGTTGCCAATTGATAATGTAAAAATTGATAAATGTTTTGTTGATAATATTGAGCATAACAAGCATGATGCTGCTATTGTTAAAGCAATAATACTGTTATCTAAAACATTTGATATTGAGTTAATTGCTGAAGGGATTGAAACACAAGAACAAGCTGATAAGCTATGCAAGTTAGGTTGTTATAACCAACAAGGTTACTTATATAGTAAACCGCTTAATGCAAAGAACTTTGAGCAATGGATTATTGGCTTTAAACAAAGAAACAGAAATGTAAACCTGCAGCAATAAAAGGAGGATTGTCCGTGAGCCCAGATAAGGTATTTAACCATACCGATGTAGTTATGGTTTACCAAGACCGAGAAGTTGTTGAACCCACCATAAAACAAATTATGGAGCTAGGGCTAGACTTTAAAGCATATAAACATAACCCTAAAATAATGCATGATATGGCAAAGATGGAACCTAATGTTTTGCTATTATCTTCAAACGATGTAAAAAACACAATACAGTATTATATCGATTATTTGGAAGAATATGAGCAAAATATTGCCCCGCATAGTGCCGTATTGCTGATTAATAATAGGGAAACACTTAATGCCTATTTAGCTTGTGAAAATGGGTTGTTTGATAATTACGTTATTATCAATCCCTTAAATGAGCCTTATCGACTAAAGCTTGTTCTGTTACAAGAATTACATATAATAGAAAGTCACAAAAATAATAGTTTAGATTTGTTAATATCCGAAGGCGAAGATCAACTTGCCTCATGCATTGAGCATGGTGTTGCACTTAAAAAATCTTTTATACATAAAGTAAATCAATGTGGAGAAAGCCTACTTTCGGTTACAAATCATTCTTTTGAAAATATAGCTGATATGGAGGCTAAAGAGGTTTTACAAAACTTAATTGGTCTTTCTATTGACGAAATGAATGATAATGTTTCAGCAGATATTCAAAATATTTTAGCGCAATTAAATCAATTAAAGCTAAATCATGACTCAATAAAAGAAACGGTTGAAAAACAAAATACGCAGAATAAAAAAACTGCGATTGGGGTTAATACTAAGTTATTAACTTCTGACGTAGAAGATGATACACAGTTTAAATCCTCTCGCTATAAAGTGTTAATTGCAGAGCCCTCAAATTTATTTACACGTGTCATTGAAGAGATATTTTCTGAAACTGTTTTTAAGTATTTGCTAGTGAATGATGGGAAGTCAGCATTGTCACAAATAACACAATTTAAGCCCGATGTTATATTACTTGCATACGATTTACCTAAAATTAATGGTCTTGAGGTTACCAAGATTATCCGCAGAGAGGGGAATAAAGTACCGGTCATTGCTTATGCCCATCTTCGTGATAAATACGTCCTTAGAGAATGGAGTCAACAGGGGTTGAGTAACTATTTAATTAAACCTTTGAAGAAAAGTGCTATTTTGGCTAATGTAAATCATGCGGTGAAAAATCCAGATGAAATAGTTACTTTTGATGAAAGCTCTATACAAACTGAAATTCATTGGGAGCCAGAATACTCTGTTGGAAATGTCGATATGGATAATCAACATAAAGAACTGTTTGAGAGCATCAATGAGTTTTTTCGACAAGACAATAAACAGTCTGCCATTATTTTGTTTGAAAGCTTATCATCTTATATTGATTTACATTTTGAGTCAGAAGAAAACTTGTTAAGACAAATTAACTATCCGCTAACTGATGAACATATTAAAGAACATGAAGAATTAAGACATAATTTTAATGCACTGAGAAAAAGGCTTGATCATTATGATGTTGATATACAGCATAAAATCGGTATGTTTCTTTATAATTGGATGGCAAATCATATTGTGAAATCTGATATGGAATATAAAGCTTATGCGCTTTCAATAGAAGAAGAAAGCTTTAGCCAATAAAGCTTTATCCAATAAAATAATGATGGTAATGTTGGGCAATATGCGAGAATAAAAAACCCATAAATAGTTATGGGTTTTGGGCTGCGTTTGATAAATAAGTGGTTATGAACGGTTTAATAATAAGTATCTTGTTTATTATGCACTTGTGGGTCTTCTATGATATCTTCAAATTCAACCTCAAAATTATTGTTGTTACAAGTATCTGCCATATAAATTTTGCGTGTTGAACCGTCAATCCAAGTAACAGTACCACTGCCTTTTCTACTTCCGCATTTCATACCGATGTGAATATCTTTGAATTCCATAGTTTCTCCTTATCATTTATTACCAATGATGCAAATACTTAGATTAAATAATAAACAAATAGTTCAATGTCTTTAAATTTAACATCAAAGAGGTAGAACTATTGTATGAAAATTAATTCAGCATTGCTGTTTTTTTATTCATAGAATGATTTAGTATAGAGATAAAATTGATATTTGCTAGTAACTATTAGGGTAAAAACTCAGTGCCAAGGGTGCAACCTCTGCTAGCCCCTGTTACTGCAGGCATATTGCTTAAGAACTTTTTGTCATAAGCGAATGCTAGCCAAGCAAAGGCAATTGCTTCTAACTGATCTGCATCTATATCTTTATGATTAGTAAGAAAAAGTTCGTACTTAGACGTTTGCTTTTTTAACTGTTGATTTAGTTGGTTTTTTAAATCTTTGTTATGAGTACCACCACCACATAGGTATACTTTAGCGGTGTTTTTACTACTCAATTGATGTTGTTTAATGGCATTAACTATCGTCACTGCAGTAAATGCAGTCAGCGTTGCTTGTACGTCTTTATTGCTTATTTGTGCATGCTTGGTTAAGTATTGTTGTAGCCAAGCTAAATGGAAATACTCTCTTCCTGTGCTTTTAGGGGGGGGAAGTTTGAAATAATTGTCTGATAATAATTCATGTAGTAATTCTTTGTTAATTACACCTGTAGCAGCCCATTCGCCATTTTTATCATATTTAAATTCACTGTCAGGGTTGTGTAATTGAAACCAATCATCCATTAATGCATTGCCAGGACCAGTATCATAGCCAAGTACTTTTGATGTGTTGCTTGCTGGTAAAAAAGTCAGGTTAGCAATTCCCCCTATGTTTACTACAAAAGCATCAGAAGAGTATTTATCAGAGGTACACGTTTGCAGGTTTTCACTATGCTTAGTTTCACGAAAAATAGTTTGATGAAATGCAGGAACTAATGGAGCACCTTGTCCACCTAATGCCATATCTTTACGTCGAAATTGGCCAATTACGCGGATATTCGTTAAGGTTGCTAACGTTTGACAGCAACTAATTTGTAAAGTAAAGGCATCAGTTTGTAGCGGTCTATGTCGAATGGTTTGCCCGTGATTACCTATAGCTATAATATCAGAATGTGTTAATTTTTGTTGTGCTAAAAAATTATTAATTGCTTGGGCGAAAAGTTTAGCCAATGCAACATCTAGGGTAAAAGCTCGATCAATTTCATTGTTATCAGGCGTATACAGAGACTTAATTTGCTCTGCTATTTCGTTACTATAAGGGTGATAATAGCTGGCGTGGTGTTTTAGCTTATGTTGACTATTAAAAGACACTAAAGCTAAATCGATACCATCGGCACTGGTACCTGACATTAATCCTATATAATATTTTAGCTCATGATTCATTTTAATTACCTGATTTTATTTAATCACTGTTGTGCGGTACGTTTTTTCCATCAGTAGACATAGACAGTATAGTATGTTTTGCATTATTTATTGCTTGCAAACGCTCTGCTGCAAGTGCGGTAAATTCGGCCTTATATTTTTTATTTATGGGTTTAGCGTCAGGTAATTTTACCGTTCTAGGATTGCGGTGCACACCATTAAGCAAAAACTCATAATGTAGGTGTGGACCAGCGGCTAGACCTGTTGAGCCAACATTACCAATGAGTTGACCTTGTTTGACGCGTTGACCCTTTTTAACTGCACGCTTTGAAAAGTGCAAATACTTAGTGACTATACCATTTCCGTGTTGAATAAATACATAATTGCCATTGTATTTATTATAGGTTGAGTGAGTTACCTTACCATTACCAGCAGCAACAACGGGTGTGCCTGTTTTAGCCGCATAATCAACACCTCTATGAGCCTTCCAGCGCTTTTGTACTGGGTGAAAACGCTTACGCTTAAAACTAGAACTGATGTATTTAAAATTAACAGGGGCGCGTAAAAAAGCTTTACGCATACTTTTACCATCAGGTGTATAGTATTCACTGTCAGTAAAACGTATCGCTTGGAAAGAATCATCTTGATTAATAAACTCTGCCGCTAAAATGTTACCGCTACCAATGTAGTCACCATCAACAAACTTTTCTTCGAAAATAATATGGAAACTATCACCAGCACGTATATCCAAGGCAAAATCAATATCCCAGCCAAAAATATTGGCGAGTTCTATAATTTGTCTGTCGGTTAATCCAGATTCAGAGCCAGCATTCCAAAAGTTAGTGCTGATTGTACCGTGGGCAAATTTTTCACGAATTTCAACATTTTTACTTTCTTTGTATGACTGATATGTGTCACCCACTAAATTGATGTAGAGCGTATCTACTTTTGATAATGGGTATTCTAGTGCTGTTATTCTTTTTTCGTCGTTTGTGGCAATCCGCAGTGTATCGCCGACATTCATTTTAAGGAGTAGTTTACTGTCTTTACCTTCAGCACTACTGATGGCATAAGTTTCTTGAGCACTAAAACCTAAACGTTTAAATATTCGTGCGAGTGAGTCACCATTGCGCACCGTGACACTTTGCCATGAAATGTTACTTTGCTGTGCTGAGTTTACTGTGGTCGTAATCTCAGTATCATCTGCGTTTTGGCTGTCGCTTGGTGAGGGTATGTCAATTTCAATGGGAATAGTTGAAGGGGTATCGGTTGTCTCTCCGGGCATTGCAACTTGATAACGCTTGCCAACTTCGAAACCTTGAGTGTTTGTATTTTTAACAGTTAGTTCTTGCCCTGTGGGCAATAAAACTAATATTAACGCCAGTGCGCTGATACCAATAATAAAAGCTCTATGTCGTTTGGGAAGTGTTTGGAAAGCTTTATATAGGCTTTGAATGATGCGGTGCACGTTTTTTAATTGACGCTGTATTATTTGTTTATTATTCACGGAGATATTTGTTTAATTAATATTGAAAAGGGGTAATAAGTACGAAAATACAATAACTACTGTTGTTATTTGTGAGCCACTATAGCAAAGTTTTTATCAATGTTTGTATAAAAACTTTGTAAAATAAAGTACACAATAGCATTTATACTTTTATGTAACCGCTAAAATGAGTAGAATTCAGTTATTGAAATAAATATCACTATGGAACTAAAAATGACCGATGTTAGTCAAGCGTTTGCTGAATTAAAACGTGGTGCGGAAGAAATATTACTAGAAGAAGAATTATTAGACAAATTAAAAACGGGTAAACCTTTAAAAATTAAGGCTGGTTTTGATCCTACAGCGCCAGATTTACATCTTGGTCATACTGTATTAATTAATAAGTTACGTCAATTTCAATTACAAGGTCATGAAATTATTTTCTTGATTGGTGATTTTACTGGCATGATTGGCGATCCAAGTGGTAAAAATGTGACACGTAAACCACTCACCAAAGAAGAAGTACTCGCCAACGCAGAAACTTATAAGGAGCAAGTATTTAAAATTTTAGATCCAGCTAAAACTATCGTAGCCTTTAACTCCACTTGGATGGAAAAGCTAGGTGCTGCTGGTATGTTAAAACTTGCTTCACGTCAAACGGTTGCTCGTATGATGGAACGTGATGACTTTAAAAAACGTTATGCCAGTGGTCAAGCTATTGCCATACACGAATTTATGTACCCGTTAGTACAAGGTTGGGATTCCGTCGCGCTTGAATCAGATGTTGAACTGGGTGGTACAGATCAAAAGTTTAACTTATTAATGGGGCGTGAATTACAAAAATCAGAGGGTCAACGCCCACAAACTGTGTTAATGATGCCTTTACTTGAAGGTTTAGACGGCGTACAAAAAATGTCTAAATCGTTAGGTAACTATATTGGTATAACTGATAGTCCGTCTGATATGTTTGGTAAGATCATGTCTATATCAGATGTATTGATGTGGCGCTATTATGAATTACTAAGCTTTAAACCCTTAGCTGAAATTGAAGCGTACAAAACAGACATTGAACAAGGAAAGAATCCGCGTGATGTAAAAATTGATTTAGCGAAAGAGTTAATTGCTCGCTTTCATGATGAAGCTGCAGCAACAGCTGCACACCAAGAGTTTATCAATCGTTTCCAAAAAGGGGCAATGCCTGATGAAATGCCAGAGCTTGAACTTGTTCCTGAAGGCGGAGAAATTGCCATTGCAAACTTACTGAAAGAGGCTGATTTAGTCGGTAGTACATCAGATGCTTATCGTATGATTAAACAAGGTGCGGCTAAACTTGATGGCGAAAAAATTACTGATAGAAACTTGGTAATTACTCGCGGTAGTAACGCGGTTTATCAAGTTGGTAAACGCAAGTTTGCGCGAGTAACGGTTAAATAATGGTTTAAATACTAATATAAATAGGTTACAAGATATGCCATACGTTAATATTTAGTAACCTATTTTATACTCATTTCATCATCATGTTGTTGTCTACACATCTGTCTAGAATTAGTGAACTAAAATTACTAATCTCTTAAAAGGACTAATAAAAGTTTTTCTTTAGTCTTATCAAACACCCTCTACAAATTTTTTGATCTAAATCATAACGATTATTTACTAATAAAGTAGACTGTGGCATATTGTCGCAGTGGTGCTTTATTACCATTTGCTGTTTTGTATTAAGAATAGGATGCTTGATGTTATTCAGTCCCGTTAAAAATATATTGAAAAAGATCTTTATTCTTTTAGGTCCAGTATTCTTTTTGTCTCTAGCTGTCATCTTTCCTGCGCAGGCATTATTTGTTAGCCCGCCTAAAGATCCAATGCCTTTAATTAAAGAAATTTTCCCCGAACAAACAAGAATTTCTGAAAAAATGGCTGCTAAGGAAGGTGAACCGTTAATTTGGACTGTTTTTGGTCAAGATCAAAACCAAAAAGAAGTTGTTTTGGGCTATGCTTTTGAAACCAATGATTTAGAGAAAATCCCCGCTTATTCTGGCGAGCCAGTCAACATGCTTGTGGCCATTAACACAAAAGGTGTTTATTTAGGAGCCAAAGTACTTGAACATCATGAACCTATTATTTTAGCGGGAATTCCTGAGTCTAAACTACACAAATTTGCAGAACAATATGATGGCTTAACAGTAAAAGATAGGCTAAAAGTTGGTGGAAACAAAACAGAAGGCGTTATTCACATTGACGGCTTGTCAGGTGCTACTGTTACCGTGATGGTGATGAATGTTGCTATTGTTAAATCAGCCATACAAGTGGCACGTTCTTTAGGCATTGTTAAAACTGGGCAAGAAGCTATTCAACCTATGGGTACTATATACCCTGATGTGTTTGAAAAGGCAGATTGGTTAACATTGCTTGGCAATGGTGCTATTCGCAAGCTGTATCTTAATAGAGAAACGGTTGATGAAGCTTTTGTTGGTACAGAAGCTGAGCATATAAATGAAGCCAGCCCAGAGCAAAAGAAAGAAATGTTTGCTGAAATTTACTTTGCACAAGTGGATATTCCTTCGATAGGACGAAATTTACTTGGTGACAGTGAATATGAATATTTAATGTCTACCCTAAAACCAGGTGAACATGCACTTATATTAATGGGACAAGGTTATTCATATAAAGGCTCTGGGTATGTTAGAGGCGGGATATTTGACCGTATTCAAGTTTTACAAAATGGTGATGCTTTTGCCTTTAGAGATTTAGATCATACCAGAATCACCGATCTTGCAATGGATAACTTGCCAGAATTTGAAGAAAAATCAATTTTTACCATTCGTGCTCATCATGATTTTAATCCTGCATCTGACTGGCAATTAGAATTATTAGTTCGTCGTCAAACAGGGCCTTTAGACAGTATTTTTACAAGTTTTAAAGCTGATTATCACACGCTAGATCAATATGTAGATCGTCCGCCATTGATTTTACCTGAGCCAGAGTTGTCGTTAACACAGCAAGTGTGGAAAGAGAAAAATACTGAAGTTGTTATTTTAATTATTTTATTGGGTATTGTAGTGATGAGTTTGTTCTTCCAAGACATACTCGTACGCCACCCAACTTTTATGCATAATTTCCGTCATTGCTTCCTAATTGTTACTGTAGTCTTTATTGGCTGGTCGTGGGGAGGACAATTATCAGTAGTGAATGTATTTACTTTCTTACAAGCCTTTATGTCAGACTTTTCTTGGGACCTCTTCCTGCTTGACCCGATTATCTTTATTTTATGGGGTGCTGCTGCTGTAACTATGATTCTATGGGGGCGTGCAGTTTATTGTGGATGGTTATGCCCATTTGGTGCGCTACAAGAGCTGATAAATATCTTTGCTCGTTATATCAAAATTCCCCAGTTTGAACTGCCTTGGGCTGTGCATGAGCGTTTATGGGCAATTAAATACTTAATTTTATTAGCATTGTTTGGTCTATCAATGGAGTCGCTAGCCCTGGCAGAACAATTTGCTGAGATTGAACCTTTTAAAACAACGTTTTTGCTGAAGTTTGATCGTGAATGGCCTTTTATTATATATGCTGTAGCTTTACTCGTTATCAATGTATTTAATCGTAAGTTCTTTTGTCGCTATTTATGCCCACTAGGCGCAGCGTTATCAACCAGTAACAGTATTCGTTTATTTAGTTGGTTACGTCGTCGTCCAGAATGTGGTCAGCCTTGTAAAACTTGTGCAAAAGAGTGTGAAATTCAAGCAATTAACCCTGATGGTGTAATCAATATGAGAGAGTGTCATTACTGTCTTGATTGTCAGGTAACGTATTTTAATGAAGAAAAGTGCCCACCACTGAAAAAGTTGGCGCGGAAAAAAGCAAAATATAAAGAAACAGAAATAAACGTAAAAGAAGTCGCATAAATTTTATTTATCAAAACAAATTAATATTAAAAGTAAGCACAACGGAGATAAGCAATGAGTAATGAAGAGAACAAAAATAATGACGTCGCATTAGATAATGCAGACCGCCGAAAATTTTTCGGAAAAACAGCACTCATTGGTGCTGGAGTTGTTGCTGCGCCAATGACAGCAGCTATGTTTGCTGCAACGGCTAAGGCACAAGCGAAAGAAGCTGCAATGAGCCCTGTTGTTCACCCAGGTGAACTAGATGAATACTATGGCTTCTGGTCTGGTGGTCATTCAGGCGAAGTACGTATTATGGGTATACCTTCAATGCGTGAGTTAATGCGTATTCCAATGTTTAATATCGATTCCGCCACAGGTTGGGGCTTAACGAATGAAAGTAAGCACATCAGAGGCGATGGTGATCACTTCTTAGCGGGTGACTCTCATCATCCTCATATGTCAATGACTGATGGTAGCTATAATGGTAAATATGTATTTATCAACGATAAGGCTAATAGTCGCGTAGGTCGTATTCGTTGCGACATCATGAAAACAGACAAAATATTAACTGTACCTAATGTACAGGCTGTACATGGTTTACGTGTCCAAAAAGCACCTTATACCAAATATGTTGTTTGTAATGGTGAATTTGAAATTCCAATGAATAACGATGGTAAAGCTGGTATGAAAGATGTTAGCACCTACCGTTCGTTATATAATGTGATTGATGCAGAAACCATGGAAATGGCTTTCCAAGTGATGGTAGACGGTAACTTAGATAACACTGACGCAGATTTTGATGGTAAATATTTTGCTTCAACTTGCTATAACGCAGAAATGGGAATGAACTTAGGTGAAATGATTTCATCAGAGCGTGATCATGTAGTGATCTTTAGTTTAGCCGCTTGTGAAGCTGCATTAAAAGCAGGTAAATTCAAAACATATAACGGTAATAATGTTCCAGTATTAGACGGTCGTAAAGGCTCTGATTTAACACGTTATATTCCTGTTCCTAAATCACCTCACGGTTTAAATACTTCACCAGAAGGTAAGTACTTCGTAGCAAATGGTAAATTATCACCTACAGTGAGCGTTATTTCTATTGCCAAATTAGATGACTTGTTTGCAAATAAAATTAAACCGCGTGATGCTATCGTCGCTGAACCAGAATTAGGTTTAGGGCCGCTTCACACGTCTTTTGACGGCCGTGGTGATGCTTACACTACGTTATTCTTAGATAGCCAAGTGGTTAAATGGAATATTGAAGATGCAATAAAAGCCTATAATGGTGAAAAGGTTAATTATGTTCGTCAAAAATTAGATGTTAACTATCAACCAGGCCATAACCATACATCGCAAGGTGAAACGAGAGATGCAGATGGTAAATGGTTAGTTGTATTATGTAAGTTCTCTAAAGATAGATTCTTAAATGTTGGCCCATTGAAACCAGAAAATGATCAGTTAATTGATATTTCTGGAGATGAAATGAAGCTTGTTCATGATGGACCTACTTTTGCTGAACCACATGATTGTATTATGGTTCACCGTAGTAAAGTTAAACCTAAAAAAATATGGACACGTGATGACCCGTTTTTTGCCCCTACAGTAGCAATGGCGAAAAAAGATGGTGTTGACTTGATGACTGACAATAAAGTTATTCGTGATAAGAAAGACCCTAAAAAAGTACGAGTATACATGACATCAGTTGCACCAACCTATGGTTTAGAATCATTTGATGTGAACCTAGGTGATGAAGTGACTGTTGTGGTAACTAACCTTGACCAAGTTGAAGATGTAACACATGGTTTCTGTATGACTAACCACGGTGTTCAAATGGAGATTAGCCCACAAGCAACATCGTCAATTACTTTCACTGCCGACAAACCAGGTGTTCAATGGTATTACTGTAACTGGTTCTGTCATGCTTTACACATGGAAATGCGCGGTCGTATGTTTGTTCATGCATAAAATTCAGTGCCATTGGAATTTTTAAATTAACTTAGCTTGATTTAGCATAGAAACATAAAGCAATGAGAATCTTTAAAGCTCAATATCGCAAGGTGTTGAGCTTTATTTTTATATTTTGAAAGTGTTTTTATCGTTATAATTAAGTAACTTTTTACTTAAGATCAACAGACATATAGTTTAAAATGTTATGCTGTTATTCTTTTAGAACTTAGTGATGAATTTCTCTTGTTACGTTTGAATAAAAAACACCCCCTAATATTGATTTTACTCGTTTTTTTGAGTGGCTTTAGCCAACTCATTTTTGCTGAGCAATTTTCAGTGTCTGTTACTGATGATCTACAAAAAGTGCTTAATGCAAGCCAAGATGGCGATACTGTGACATTAACTGCAGGTAAGTATATTGGTAATTTTGTTATTGAAAAGCAAATTACCCTGCGTGGTGAGAATGGCAGCATTATAGATGCGCAAGGAGAGGGACATGCACTTACTCTCAAGAACTCTTTTATTACAATAGATAATCTTAATATTATCAATTGGGGTCATGATCTTACCGAGCAAACATCAGGTATATATTCTAATGAAAAAGTTGGTGTCAGTTCAGACAAGAAAAAAGCGGAAGGAATAGTAATTAAAAATACTGTTTTGTCTGGCGATGGTTTTGGTATTTGGCTTAATAATATTACCAAAGCAAAAGTATTTAATAATAAAGTGCAAGGAAACTTAACACTTCGTTCTGCAGATAGAGGCAATGGTATCCAGTTATCTAACGTGACCCATAGTCATGTATTTAATAATGAAACCTATAAAACACGTGATGGTATTTATGTTATCTCTAGCCAGAATAATTTGATAGAAAATAATACCATGCATGATTTAAGGTATGGTATTCATTATATGTATTCCTATGATAATACAGTAAAAAATAATACAGCATACAATACTCGTGCGGGTTATGCCCTTATGAGTTCTCGGCGTTTAACCATTACAGGTAACAAAACAACAGACAGTGAAGACTACGGCTTTTTATTAAACTTTATTACAGAGTCTACTTTTAGTAATAACTATATTAAAAATGTATGGACCAAGTCTGAAAATAAAGTGTTAGGGCGTGATGGTAAAGGCTTATTTGTTTATAACTCAGGTTATAATACTGTTGAAAGTAATATTATCGACACAGCTGAAATTGGTATTCACCTAACTGCTGGCTCAGAAAATATTAAAATTTATGGTAACAACTTTATTAACAACCCAACACAAGTAAAATATGTTTCAAATAAAAAACAGGAATGGAGTAAAGATGGCCGAGGAAATTATTGGAGTAACTATCTTGGTTGGGACATGAATAACGACGGCATTGGCGATGCTATTTTTGAACCGAATGATGGTATTGATAAACTAGTTTGGCAATACCCAGAGATGAAAATGATTATGGATAGTCCTGCCATTTTGATCCTACGCTGGATACAAAAACAGTTTCCAGTATTAAAACCGCCAGGTGTGAAAGATAGCTTCCCGTTGATGGCTCCTTTTAACTCTATACACAATACGGAAGAAACACCAATCTTACAAATTAGCCACATAAAGACAATGTCTGTGCAGGAAGAAGAATTATGAATACCCCGTTAGTTTCCTTAATTGAGGCTGGAAAAACGTACGGTCAATTAGACGCTTTAAGCGCAATGACTATGTCGTTAAATGAAGGCGAAGTACTTGGTTTGTTTGGTCATAATGGTGCAGGTAAAACTACCATGATGAAGCTTATTTTAGGTGTTATTTCACCTAGTCGAGGCAAAGTGGAAGTGATGGGCATGGCTCCTGACTCAAAAGAAGCGTGGAACTGTCGTAGTAAAGTAGGTTATTTACCTGAGAATGTAAGTTTTTATGAACAATTAACAGGTTTAGAAGTACTTACTTACTTTGTTAAATTGAAGGGTTTTTCTAAAGCCGCAGGGAAGAAACTGGCTGTTGATTTATTGGAACAAGTAGGTATTACTCATGCGATGAATCGTCAAGTGAAAACGTATTCAAAAGGCATGCGTCAGCGCCTTGGTTTAGCACAGGCGTTTATTGGAGAACCCAAGTTATTATTACTTGATGAACCCACTGTGGGTCTTGACCCTATTGCCACACGAGACTTTTATAAAACTGTGGATCAACTCAAATCTAATGGTTCAAGCGTTATTTTGTGTTCTCATGTGTTGCCTGGTGTTGAGCAACATATTGATAGAGCAATGATTTTATCTACAGGTAAATTATTAGCGATGGGCACTTTAAGTGAACTACGTCAACAAGCAGCTTTACCTGTTGTGATTAAACCTCTTTCCTTCAAAAAAGGAGGCTTGAATGGCACAGTAACTCAAGACGCAATACTAAATAGTTTTATCACTGGTACTTGTCCTAATACATTGTTAGTGCCAGAAAATGAAAAACTTGCGGTCTTAAAACAATTACTTAGTTTGAATGATCTTGACGATATTCAGGTTGAATCTGCGAATTTAGAACAAGTTTACCAGCACTTTCTTTCAGCGCATGAACTTTCCGAACAACAGCTTTCTGGAAACAATAAGACTAACGGAGGGCAAGGTTAATGCATCAAATATTTACCGTAGCAAATAAAGAATTTCACGATGGACTCAGAAATCGTTGGTTGGTTTCCATAACACTTATTTTCGCGCTACTTTCTATAGGGCTAACTTATTTTGGTGCGGCTGCGTCAGGAGCTGTTGGTGTTGCATCTTTATCAACCACGGTTGCTAGTTTAGCTAGCCTAGCTGTTTTTTTGATCCCACTTATTGCGCTATTACTTAGCTATGATAGTTTTGTTGGAGAACAAGAAAGCGGTACATTATTATTGTTATTAACGTATCCCTTAAGTAAAAGCCAGTTGCTGTTAGGCAAATTTATTGGGCAGGGTGGAATTATCGCGCTTGCGACGTTATTAGGGTTTGGTGCATCGGCTGTTGTTTTATATATGCAAATTGGCGATACCGCTATTTTAAGCACGTTCGGTATTTTTATTATTAGTGCTATTTTATTGGGATTAAGCTTCACTGCTATCGCTTATTTAATTAGTTTGTCGGTAAGCGAAAAGTCAAAAGCAGCAGGGTTTGCATTAATTACTTGGTTCTTGTTTGCTTTGGCATTTGACCTTGCTTTACTCGCTTTACTTGTTGGAGTTGAAGAAGGGGTTACTCAACAAGGACTAACACAATTAATGATGTTAAACCCTGCAGACATTTTTCGACTTGTTAACTTTGCTGGATTAGACAGTAGTGATGTAAATGGCGCTTTATCAGTTGCTATTAATGCTAGCCTATCACAAATGCAGCTATTTTCTGCATTAGTCGCTTGGGTTGTTTTACCATTGACATTAGCTATTTTTATTTTTAAGAAAAAGAAACTTTAACTAAGGTTTAATACCAATTTGATTAAATTTCTTCCCAACTCAGAGCTTCATTAGCGAGCTTAGAACAAGGAAAATTGAGTAAACATAGTTATTCTATATTTCTTCAATTTTGTGATGTTATCAGTTTGCTAATGAGCTCCCAAAGGGCGAGTACCTAATAAAAAGTAAAGGCTTATATGCAGCGCTATTGATTTTGACAAGGGAATGACCATTCTCTTCAATCAATGCCTTGCCTACATGGATGTAGGTACTTAGGTTATGTTTGGAACGTATAACCTGTGCCTCTAAGCCTTTTAATTCTCGCTGAGTGAGAAAGAACTTAATCAACTTGGTATAATGCCATTGTATTTGGCTTACCGATAAACTACCAAAATTTATGAGAAAATTTACTATGAAACTAAACAAGTTATTGGCGATAATTGCCACGCTGACAATTACAGCTACTTCTGTTATATCTTGCTCTGATAATAGCGAGCAACAAAAAGTAATTCATCAGGCAGTTGCGATGGAATCAAGTGATGAATGTCATTTGTGTGGTATGTTAATTACCCGATTTGATGGGCCTAAAGGTGAGGTTTTTCGTAAAGAGCAGGGCGATCAAGTATACAAATTTTGTTCAACGCGAGATATGTTTAGCTATTATTTAGATCCAGAAAATCAACGTAATGTATCGCAAATGTTAGTACACGACATGAGTAAAATGCCGTGGGGCAGCGACAGTATAGATGATAAGTATTTTATTGATGCAAAAACAGCATGGTACGTTATGGGATCAGAAAAAACAGGGGCAATGGGAGCAACGTTAGCAAGTTTTAGTCAACAAGCAGATGCTCAAGCTTTTGCAAAAGAGTTTGGCGGTAAAGTCATTAGTTTTAAAGACATCAACCTCGATACTTTAATGTAGAAAGCCTGCTAGCTTAACTTAAGAAGTTTTCTTTGTGTTTTTTAAGTTGCTTCTTTATAGTTGCCAGAGAACTTGCTAGGCTAGAGCAAGTTCTTTATTTTCTAGCTTTTATTTAGCATGCTCAAAAACATTATTATTCCAACACTCTTTTTGATGCTTAGCGCTTGTTCAAGTATTAAAAAAGCAGGCGTTGTATACCAAGATAGTTTTGGTTTTTCCGCTGTAAAAAGCTATAGCCTCTATGATCGTAACTCACCATTTAGTGAAACACAAAGCTTGTTAGACACGCGTCGTAATGCCATTGAAATTGCGATTGAACGTACCATGGCGAGTAAAAAATTTAATTATCAATCACCCGATAAGGCCGATGTGATAGTATCCTATTATGTGTTTAATGGTAAATGGCATGAATATGCTAATTATAATAAAATGGTACGCTTTTGTACGCAATGTTTACGAGCGACTACGTGGAGAACTGAGCAGCAATACGTAGCCATTAGTCAGGGGAGTTTAGTGGTTGATTTAATCGATCCTAAACAAAATCGTTCTGTTTGGCGTAGTGTTCATCCGCTGGGTTTAAAAACAAAAGAAAACAGTGCTGACACTAATGATAGAATTAAACTGGCAGTTTCAACAATGTTGGCACAATACCCATCATAGTTAGAGCGCTATTTTTGCTAAAAACGTTATACTGGTTACTAAGTTTAAAAAACTATTTTTTAAAACTATTCAAGCGAATGCTCACTGTTTATAATGCTGCTATTCGTTAACATCAATTGTCTCAATGTCTGAAAAGTAGAATAAAATCATGAATTTCCCGAACGATGAAACAGGTCAAGTATTAGCAGAAATGCACCAAGCAGGCATAAATCTTAGTGTGACGCACCAAGTGGTTTTTTTTCATTTATTTGAAAAAGAAGCACAAGCACAAGCAATGGCCGATTTTATTAAAGACAATATGAAAGATGTCAGTGTTAGAGTACACCCTGATGAAACCCCTAATGTATGGGATGTAGATTGTACTATAACCATAGTGCCAAGTTATGAGGTTGTAAGTAAACAAGAAGCAGATTTTGAACAGTTAGCGACTAAATTCTCTGGTTACAATGATGGTTGGGGAATTGAAGCGTAAATCTCAATCTACTGCAATTAAAAAGCCTGGTAAAATGGGAGCTGAACAGTTTATTTATAGCAAAAAACTCAATTTAATTACCCTAAATAACACCTGCGTACCACAAAACTAATTTACAAAAATTTACATTTTCCCACATTTAACTAACAGATATGTTTTATTCCATAACCCATAATAAACACTTAGTTATTATATTTATTTTTAATATCAAATCTTTTTATAAGGAGTAATTCTATGAAGCTATTAAATTCAGCTTTGACCACTCTATTGTCTTTATCATTGATTAGTACGGCAGTATATTGTGAAGAAAGTAAACACACTGTAGGTTTAGTTGCGGGCATTGCTAGCGGTGAGTATAAAAACTCAAGTAAAGATGGTGATGGATTTATTCAATCTTACCTTTTTTATAACTATCAAGTGATTGATAATTTTTCAGTGGAAATTGGCTACAATGGCGCAACCGAATATGACAGTTGGGATTGCAAAGAAGATCATAATGATAATTGGACTTGCAGTTGGAGTGATAATAATAAAATTTTCAATATGGATGTAGATGACTTTGAGCTTGACGGTTTGGTTGCTGCTATAAAGGGAAATATCGTTATATCAAAACGTAATAGTTTGTATGGAAAAATTGGCGCCCAGTATTATGATTTTGAATTTACTGGTAATGATCATTATATTGAAGGCGATAGTGGTACGGGTTTGTTTTTAGAGGCTGGTTGGCAATATGTATGGGACTTAGGCATAGGCATGAATGTAGGAGTGCGATACCAAGATATGGGAGATTTAACCTTAACCTCATCGAATGTTGGTATTAGTTATTCTTTTTAACCTCAAAAATCAGTCTAGAGGGCTAGGGGAAGGTATCTTTATCTGTTTTATCAATGATATCAAACGCAGGTAATGATACTCGCCAATAAATTGCCGCTAACCTTAATAATAAAGCTCCCAAAATTGCAACAATGGTTGCTTCATTGTCTGACCAACCAAGTAAGTTAAATGTCACAAATAGACTACCACCAAGCATGGCTGCTAATGCATAGATCTCTTTGCTTAAGATCATTGGAATTACATTGCATAAAACATCGCGAATCATACCGCCTGCAACACCTGTAATAGTGCCCATAACAATAGCAACAGGGTAAGGAGCGCCAAGTGCAATTGACTTTTGAGTACCTAAAACGGCAAAAAGAGCCAGCCCTAAAGCATCCGCAATAAGTAAAAACCGTTTTGGAATTCGCTTAGGTTGACGAATAAAAATAATAGTAATGAGTGCGGTGGCTAATATAACGTAAAGATAATAGGGTTTAACAACCCAAAAAACAGGGGTTTGTAGAATAGTGTCACGAATAGTTCCCCCTCCAACGGCAGTTACGCATGCTAGTACAACAACACCAAAGGGATCGAGTTTATATCTGCCAGCCATTAATGCACCTGACAGAGCAAATACGATAATACCAAAAATATCTAAGTAGTAAATAAGCTCTGTCATGTGGTTATTGGTGCGTTATCTGTAAGTATAAACAAATATTAAGGTTGTTGAGTTACAACGGGTAATTTTGCTTCAAGCCAACCATTCATATCACCCGTTAAGTGCTTTAGATTAGTAAAACCATTGGCACTTAATATTTCTTCAGCGAAAGCTGCGCGACGACCTGAACGACAATATACAACCACATTGCTATTTTTGTATTGAGCTAGTTGTGAAAGGTTTTCTTCAATAGTGTTATGGCTAATATTAATGGCGCCAGCAATATGGCCTTCGTTGTACTCGGCTGGTGAGCGTACATCGAGTAGTACAATGCTATTACTCGGTGCTTTAACCGCCGACAAAAATGCTTGTTGCGATATTTCAGGTATTTCGCTCGCAAGTACAGCAGAGATAAAAAGGCTGGATGCTAAGGTGATGCTTTTTAAAATACTAAATGGAGTAACTTTAGACATAGTGTGTATTCCTAGGAGTGATTTGTTTGTGTTATGTTTGTTAAATTTAACTGCGTCTATGTATTAACAGCAATAAATTCTATTGCGGCAGCAAGCAAGATCATAAAAAATAAACTGATATAAATAATACCATGAATTTTTTTATGTGCACGTATAATGTCTGTGGCTTGTGGTTGTCTTGCTAAGTCGTTGAAGCTAGTTTTTCTTAATTTTTCTTTAGGATGTTGTTGATCATCATATAATGCAACCCCACCAAGTTTTACTGCCAAATTGAGTGCTAATAATATTAATGCAATATTATTATTAAGTTTGAAAAAGTACGGGTGACTCAAGCGCCAATAAAGAGTGGCGTTTTTCCCTATACTTGTTAATAACAATATTAATGAAAATACTCTGACAGGTAGCCATTGAATAAGGTTTACTAGGCGTTTACTGTAAAATCCAAAGTTGTGATACTTTATTAGCTTACTGTTCCAACAGTAATGCATTTCTAGTAGTAATCGAAAACAAATTGCACTTAATGAGCCAAATAGCATAAAAATAAATGCCACGGTGTAACCTTGTTGTAAGGTACGTAATAACTGCATTTCAATGTTTGCCTTACTTAAGCCGACTGCAGACAAAGATTCTGTTTCTCTTAGCATCCAAGGTTTAAGCGTTTGTTTGGCTAAATAATTTTGTTTAGTTGTTAATGCTTGCGTAATAATATTACTTGCTTGTGTAATACCAAATGTACCTAAGGCAACATAAAGTAATATTGCTTGCCATAAAAAATTAACCTCAACTAAAATGTCAAACATCCACAGTATAATGGAAATAGGTAATAGTGTGATGACAATAGCAACTAAACCAGCAATTGATTGTTGTTTTGGACTATTCTGAGATTTATTAACTTTATCGCTGAGTTTTTGACAATAAAATTGAAAAAACCGTAAAGGTTCATGAAAAATAAAATGACTAATAATCGCTTTGATTAATATTACTATCAGTAATATGAGGAGTTGGTTGCTAAAAGTAGAAAGCGCTGTAAAGTCAGTCATTTTGTATTTCTATCATCAATAGATTATTTAAGTATTTGGCCTTTAAGTGCATCAAGCATATTAACAACTAATTGTGATGAATTAATAGAGGCAGTTTCTAAGTATTCATCGAAAGAGGCCGGAGACTCTTTTCCTGCAATATCAGACAGTGAACGAATGATAACAAAAGGTTTCTTAAATTGATGACAAGTTTGAGCAATTGCGGCACCTTCCATTTCTACAGCTGCCATTGTTGGAAAATTGGCGCGCGCTTTGGCAATATCATCGTCTTTCGTCATAAAAGTGTCACCCGTGGTGATTAAGCCGACTATGGTTTGAATATCATCAAGTTGTTCAATACCCTTTTGAGCTGCTGTAATTAAAGTTTTGTCAGAAACGTAGGCGGCAGGATTAGCGGGTAATTGACCTATTTCATAACCAAAGGCGGTTACATCAACATCGTGATAGCGTACCTCGGAACTTACTACAATATCGCCAACTTTTAATGAAGTGTCAAAGCCACCAGCAGAGCCAGTGTTCACAATGTAGTCAGGATTAAATTTATCAATAAGAATTGCGGTAGCGAGTGCTGCCGCTACTTTACCAATACCTGATTGTACAATAACCACATCATTGTTATTTATCTGTCCTTGATGAAACGTATAACCTGCGTGGTTACTGGTTTCACAATGTGTTAATTTTGCTTTTAAAATAGCAACTTCTGGCTCCATTGCTCCAATAATACCTGCTTTCATGATTTTCTCTTTAACGTCATAATTGACCAAAGAGTATAACTTGGCTAGTAAAAAAAAGTTAGTCAATATTCATGTGATGGCATTATTAATGTGGTAGTGCTGCTATATTTTGTTTCGATATCTGTTCAGATAAGTGACCAGATAATTGTGGTGACAATTCAGCTTGTGCAGCAGTTGGGCTTAAAACGCCTGTTTTTTTAGAGCGGGCTCTAATCATAGGTGCAGGAATCACTTTTCCTTTAACTTTAGGAGCAGGTATTTTGTTACCTAATAGACGTGAATTGATACAAGCACGAATTTCATCTAGGGTGTAATTCGCTTTTACTTTTATTCGTAAATGAGGCACCGAGGCAGCTTCAAGTGCGCCACTGACAAACCAGTCTTTTTTTACTTTGTAACCGCGGCCTTGTGTGTCTACTAAATCAACAACGCCTAATAATTTCATTGTGTTGCGTTCACAAATGACAAAATCTAAGTATTTTCCTTCAGCATTTGCTGCAGCATTTTGACTTGCGCGACTAGAAACACCTTGACGAATAGTCACGATGTCAGACAACTTTACCCGGTTAATAACGCGATAGTTTGATCCCATCGCTTGTTCAAGTAAATTCAGAAAGTTTTTTTCTGCGGGAGTAAAAACAGAGGTTTTAGGGTCAAAAGGAAAGGGAAAACTATTATCATTTAAGCGACTTGCTAAGACACCAACAATGACAATCAGGCTAATTAAAGCAAATAAAATAATTTCCATAACATCTCCAACACTTCAAATTATTGACGCTTGATTCCTAAAAAAAAATAAAGCGATTACTTAATACTGATTAAGCATAATTTGTGCCAAAGAGATTAATTTGATGGTTTTGGTTTTAACAAAAAGTAGTACAGCTAATTTGGTTAGTATTTTTCCATCGGGTTAATTGTTTTATACCTAACAATTAACCCGCCACTAACTTGCCACTATTGGTTATGCGCTTGGATATTTTGCTTCTAATGCCGCATATAGTTGTTGCTGAAAATCATCGGCACTGGCATCAAGTGTTTTAACTAATTTGGCTAACACTTCATTGTCTTCCTCACCATGCCATACTTTAATATAGCTACCTTCTTTATAGCCATGATCTTGACGGAAAAAGTTTAAGGTATTTTTACCCACGTATTGGCGGAATAATTCATCTAAATCCATATTCATTAAAGACATGCAGTCAGCTAATGCTTTTGCATCAAATGATTTTTTGGTTACTGCGCCAGAGGCTAAATTTTCTAAGGCAATTTTAAAATCATTTTCTCCTGTACCTTGATGCAGTTCTTTGGCAAGCTTGCTTGAAATGTACTCAACATTTTCACCTGTCATTAAGCGTAAGCTTAGACCAAAATGAAAAATATCTACTAATTCAAGCTGTACCTGAGGTATGTCAATTTCTTGATGCTTCCACCACTTCCAGCCGTGGTGATCTAACATTTCGGCACATTCAACCCAAATAGCGCGATACCATTCGTAACCGTTACTTCGCCATGTTTCACTAACACGCGAGTTCATTGCATCTTGCATGGTTAACATTTGATTGATTTGTTTTTGTGCTACCGACAAGGCAGTAGATAAATGTTCGCTCATTATGTTCTCTGATAATTTAATTTAGACGGGGTTATTTTGCCTAACCTAGGCTAGTCTGACAAGTATTTGCTGATATTTTGGTGATTTTTACTTTTGACTAAACAATTTTTTACGTACCATGGCACGATAATCTTTGGGTGTTAACGATAAATTTTTCTTGAATAAACGAGTAAGATGCCCCTGATCTTGGTAGCCGACATGGTAGGCAATTTCTTGTATCGATAAATTACTTGATGCTAACAAATCTTTTGCGGTTTCTATTCTTAATTGTTGCCAATATTCGGTTGCGCGAATGCCTGTCGCTTTTTTAAAACGGCGTGAGAATGATCGCTGGCTTAAGTTAAATTGCTTGGCTACTTCAAGTAAACTAGTAGTACTACTTAAATTTGTGTGTAACCAAAACTGAATTTGCGCAATTAATTCATCTGCATGCCTATCCACCGCGCCTTCTAAATAGCGTTGTTCTTCGTAAGGCTTTCTAATTTCATGAGAAAAATTACGCTCAACATTTTGTGCCGCTGCTTGGCCATAGGTTTGACTAATAAGATGCACAATAATATCAGCTAAGGCATTTAAACTTGCGGCACAATAAATACGTTCAGATTGAGTAATGAAAAAATCAGGTTTGATCTCTACTTTTGGGTAATCGCGTTTAAATTGTTCAACATAGTGCCAATGTGTGGTTGCGCTGTGATAATCGAGTAAACCAGATTCTGCCAGAAAACAAACCCCCGTCCCTACAGCCAGTAATGTTGAGCCACGCTGCCAACAGTAATTTAGCCAAGAAATGAGTTTTTGATGCTGTTTCAATATCGGCCTTGGGTTTCTCCATAGGCTAGGAATTAAAATAATGTCAGGTCTGTACACTTCATTTGTAGTGCTGCTTTCAATTTTTGAGTCGTGATTGAATGTAATATTTTCTAAGGTAATATCAGGTAAAAGTTGAATGCCAGCCCGAGAGGTAACTGCTTTGTCTTCTTGGCTAATTAAGTGTGTTGTTAGTTTAGGGGCAGACTTATCGTAACGTCGACCAAAAGCCTCACCTGCTAATAACATTTCTAGCGGTAAGGTTAAGCCTGTTGCTAATATTTGCTGATAGATCACTAACCCCACTTTTAACTGATTAGTTTCCACACTGTTTTTTTCATCTATTGACATATATTTTATTAAATTCATTATTTCGGCCATTATGGCATATTTTTTGGCTGTAATTGCTTATTATTTTGTTTTTCTTAACGATAAACTAGCATTATTAGAATTTGATAAATTGTTTATCGTAAAGTTAGGTATTTAAATGAAAGCACTACCTGTAGTTATTGGCATGGGGGGAATTAACGCCTCTGGTCGAACATCATTTCATCAAGGTTTCCGCCGTATTGTTATAGATAAAATTAATGCAGAAGCACGTGAAGAGACCTTTGTCGGTTTAGCTAGCTTAATGAAGTTAGTTTCGTATCAGCAAGGTGAGTTGGTGGATCAGCAGGGTAATGTGATTGCTGCTAATGAAGTAGAAGCTAAGTTAGGGCAACAGATCCTTGATGGTACCTTGATTCGCAAAATAGAAAAGAATCATTTTGATCCAGATGCTACCCATTGGCATCAAAAAATGCATGTGCAACCTATTGATAAGCACATATCTTTTGAACTTAGGGCAAAAGAATTACCTCATCCTTTACCTCATGCTTGGCAAGTTACTGATATTGGTGAAGGTAAAGTACAGGTTGAAATTCCTGAGCACTTAACTATAACTCATGATGCCTACCGCGATAATCCAATTAAGGCGGCGGGACAAATGCCAACAGGTTTTGAGCCAAGCACACTTTATAATAGCCGATATCAACCACGCGGTTTACAGGCCACTATTTTTGCTGCCACTGATGCCATTCGCTCTACAGGCATAGAGTGGGATGCGATTTTAGATAAAATTAGCCCAGATCAAGTCGGTACCTATTCAGCGTCTGTTGTGGGGCAAATGCAACAAGAAGGGCTGGGTGGTTTATTAAAAAGTAGGCTTTCTGGCACAAGGGTAAGCACTAAGCAGTTAGCGTTAGGCTTAAATACAATGTCAACTGATTTTGTTAATGCTTATGTTACAGGCAATGTTGGCACAACCTTTTCTTCGTCAGGCGCTTGTGCCACCTTTCTTTATAATTTACGTTCTGCTGTTCAAGATATACAAGCGGGTCGAATTCGTGTTGCTGTTGTAGGTAGTGCAGAAGCACCTATTACACCTGAAGTTATTGAAGGCTTTGGTAACATGAGCGCATTAGCTAATGAAGAGGGATTGAAAAAATTAGACCGTAGTAATACAGCAGATCACCGCCGGACAAGTCGTCCGTTTGGTGAAAACTGTGGCTTTACTATTGGTGAAGGCGCTCAGTTTGTTGTATTAATGGATGATGCTCTTGTACTTGAAATGGGTGCCAAGGTTATGGCATCTGTTGCCGATGTGTTTGTTAATGCTGATGGGTACAAAAAGTCGATTACTGCTCCTGGTCCTGGTAACTACATTACGATGGCGAAATCGGTTGCGTTAGCTCAAAATATTGTAGGTAAAGAATCATTAAAAGAGCGCAGTTTTATTTTAGCGCATGGCTCAAGTACCCCACAAAACCGTGTAACAGAATCATTAATCTATGATCGTATTGCATCGAGTTTTGATATTACTAATTGGCCAGTTGCGGCACCTAAAGCGTTTGTTGGACATACAATTGGCCCAGCGAGTGGTGATCAAATGGCAATGGCGCTGGGAATTTTTAATGACAATATTATGCCAGGTGTAACTACTATTGATAAAGTTGCTGATGATGTTTACAACGAGCGCTTAAATATTGCGACAGAACATTGGCATTGTGGTGATATGGATGTTGCCTTTATTAATTCAAAAGGTTTTGGCGGTAATAACGCCACGGCTACGGTAATGTCACCTAAAATAACGCTGGCCATGATAAGTAAACGCTATGGTGAACAAGCCATGATTGAATACCAAGAAAAACTATCATTGGTTGAGCAAGCGCAAAACGTTTATCGTCAACGTGCTAACCAAGGTGAGTTTGATCTTATTTATAAATTTGGTGAAGGCTTACTAGATGAAAATATGATTGAAATTAATAATGACAGTTTACGTTTTGCTGAATTTAAACATAAGATTGTTTTACCTACTGAAAATCCCTTTGCTGATATGGTTTAATCAAATAACCAATGTGTGATTTTCTTGATGGAAAATAACTTAATCAACTTGGTATATGTATGTCTAAAATTGAATTTTCTAAAGAGCAACGTGAGAGTATGGTTTACAAATTACAAACCTACTTCAACAGAGAATTAGAGCAAGAACTTGAGCAGTTTGACGCAGAGTTTCTGCTCGATTTCTTTGCTGAGCAGATTGGTGCCTATTTTTATAACCGCGGACTTCACGATGCTCGTGCAATTTTTGAGTCGAGAATAGAATCTATAGACGATGAAATTTATGCCAACGAAAAAGAAATTTTGAATTAGTTCCATATTCTTATTTATTCTACTATCTGGTGTAACATGCATTTAGTTCTTATAAGACATTGAACTTATTGTTTTTAGTTGTGTCTATTGTGCATGAACATTAAAAGGAAGAGACAAGGTTTGTGCCAGCGGTATTAGTAATAAAAGGAAATGTTATTGACCAGCCAACACTAGCGTTGGCTAAGAAAGGTAATTTTTCGATGAAAAAGCATTTTTTGTTTTTCTCGATATTAATACACTTTTTTCTTGCTTTGTTACTGTTTTTAATTGCTGAATCAGAAAAGCCTAAACCTAATAACGTCACCACCAAAACAATTAAAAGTTACTTATATAAAGCACCATCTAAGCCCGTGAGTGTTGTTCCTATCACGGTAAAAAAAATACCTAAAACAGTAGAGAAATTACCTAATAAAATTGAAGCTAGCCCCCAAAAAAATGAAGATGTGACGGTAAAAACTAATGTTACTTTACAAAATCAATCAGAAAACCATCAACAAAAACAGTTACCTGTTGTTAAGCAAGAAAAACATAGCTTATCATCGAATATAAAAAAGAAAAACACTATGAATACCCCTAGCAAAGCAGGGTTTTCAAGTTTCAAACAATTAGAAAGTTTACGAAAGTCGATTAAAGAAAAGGTGATGGCAGAAGGCGTAGCAGCACATCAAAAATTTAGATCACCTTCAATTATGCATGGTGCTCAAATGCCAGTTACACGTTCGAATCAGCCATTAACTTTGGAAGAAGTCCACGAAAAAAACACCCTGAAAATGTCAGACAATATATCAATAACTAAACATGATAACGGCACCTGTATAATAGAGAGGGAACAATTTTTAGGTAGCCCCGTAGAAGGTTCTACATCAGCTTTTGCTTGTGGGGAAAGTAAATTTGATAAAAGCTTTCGTGAACATATGCGAAAAGTACAAAATAAAATAATGCCTAAAAGGTAGCTAACGCTATACAGTGGTTTTGATAAAAGCAAAAAATACTGTACATAAAAACAGTTTTTGCGCTATATTATAAATTATCATTTAATAGAACACTTTTTGATTGAAATTATATATTGCAGAAAAGCCCAGTTTAGGTCGAGCCATTGCCGCAGCATTACCTAAACCTCATAAAAACCATAAAACTCACATTGAAGTTGCTAATGGTGACGTGGTTAGTTGGTGTGTAGGGCATATTTTAGCGCAGGCTGATCCTCAAGATTATGATGAACGCTTTAAAAAGTGGTCTATGGAAACTTTGCCTATGTTACCTCAGCAATGGAAGTTGATACCTATTGCTCGTACTCGTGCTCAGCTAACGGCGTTGCGTCATCTTGTTAAACAAGCTGATATCATTATCCATGCGGGTGATCCAGACCGTGAAGGTCAATTGTTAGTTGATGAGGTTATTGATTATTTTAATGTTTCTACTGCTAAAAAGGCCGCAGTGAAACGGTTGCTGATTAGTGATTTGAATTTACCTGCAGTTAAACGTTCTCTAAACTCACTTAAAAATAATCAAGATTTTATGCCCTTGTCAATCTCTGCATTGGCACGTTCAAGAGCTGATTGGCTGTATGGGCTCAATTTAACGCGAGCATACACCTTACAAGGACAAAAACAAGGCTATAACAGTGTATTGTCAGTAGGACGAGTACAAACACCACTATTGGGTTTAGTGGTAAGACGCGAACAAGCGATAGCTAATTTTGTATCGAAACCGTTTTATCAGGTGCTAGCTCATTTAAGTCTTAGTCAAAACCAAATTAATGACAACGAGTGCTTTACTGCTAAATGGCAGCCTAGTGATTCTTGCCAGCCATATTGTGATGAAGAAGGGCGTGTTTTGGTTAAAGCCTTAGCTGAAAACGTGGTGGGCAGAATTAAAGACCAACCTGCTATTGTAGAAGATATTAGTATTGAGCAAAAACAGCAAAATCAGCCTTTGGCATTTAACTTATCTAGCTTACAAATTTCAGCTGCTAAGCAATTTTCAATGAATGCTAAATTAGTACTTGATGTATGTCAGGCTCTTTATGAAAAACATAAGCTGATTACTTATCCTCGGTCAGATTGCCGTCATTTACCTAAAGAGCAATTGAAGCAAGCCCCCGCCATTATAAGTATGTTA
Organism: Colwellia sp. E150_009; assembly: GCF_053543955.1. Lineage (NCBI taxonomy): Bacteria > Pseudomonadati > Pseudomonadota > Gammaproteobacteria > Alteromonadales > Colwelliaceae > Colwellia > Colwellia sp. E150_009. Next base: position 47,911 of record NZ_JBHFOM010000010.1, on the reverse strand, counting down.
GCAGGCACTAAGTTACCCTGTAATGAACAAGCAAAAAATGCTGATCCGTCTATTCGGAGTTACGTTTGGAATGATAAAAAAATCACGGCTCATCATGCGATTATTCCCACTGAAAAATCGCCTAATAATATTAATTTAAATCCATTTGAAAAGAATATCTACTTGCTGATAACTCGTCAATATCTAGCGCAGTTTTATCCTGTTTATAAATATCAACAAACCAAATTAACGGTAAAGATTGCAGGAGGATTATTCACCACAAATGCTAAGGTTGAACAACAAAAAGGTTGGAAGGTACTTTTTCCTAGCAATGATAAAGCAGCGCTACAAGAGAATAAGCAACTGCCAATTTTAGAAAAAGGGCAACATTTACATTGTTTGCAAGGGGAGTTAATTGAAAAACATACATCACCACCCGAATCATTTACTGATGCAACATTGTTAGCCGCTATGACGGGAATTGCACGTTTTGTTAGTGATGAAAACATAAGAAAAGTGTTAAGAGATACCGATGGATTGGGTACAGATGCAACTCGTGCTGGTATTATCGATTTACTTTTTAAGCGTAATTTTTTACAGCGACAAGGAAAAAAAATAGTTGCTACCGATATTGGCGTTGCACTCATTAATGCCTTACCTGTAAAAGCAACACTGCCAGATATGACTGCGCAGTGGGAGTCGATGTTAACGGCAATCTCTGAAAAAAATGCTAACTACGTCAGTTTTATGAATCCTTTAATCACTACTATTACCGAGATGATTTCAGAAGCTAGTCAACAGCCTTTTACTGGTTTACCTAAAGTAGATTTTAAACCAAGAAAAGTAAGAAAAATAAAAAAAAGATTTACTAAAAAAGCAACAGGGAATGTGAACAGTAGAATACAAGCATGAGAATAATTCTTGAAAGTTCGCATCCTTAGTCAACAGTTCATGATAATTAAATTGAATGACGTGGCAAGATGCTAACAAAATTTCACATTAAATAAACATGATCAACACATTAACATCACAGATTATAACTGTCAGTCTATATAACATAATGTCAACTTTCATTGAGGTAAAGCGACTTAGGAACATATGTGATGAAAAAATTGATTGTACTAGTTTTAATGGCAACAACGATATTACTTTCTGCCTGTGGTAGTTCAGATAAAGATAAAATAACGAAAATAGATGAAGTGCCACAATCTGTTTTTAGCGATTACAATGGTGTTTGGGAGCTTAAAGGTACAGGTGATGTTTGGGTGATTAATGATGAAAAGCTAACAACTTATAATTTTAATAGCTTTGGTTGTATTAAGAACTTGGATATAGAGCTTACAGATATTGAAGAAGCGGTTAATTATTTATCGATTAATGAAGAAAGTACGGAAATTACTTTTGATAATTTAGGCTCTAGCAAAGAGTCTTATCAATTGATTGAGCAAATTCCCAAAAGCTGTAAAACAGACAATTTATTAGCACAAACTGATTTGGCTACTAACTTCGAGTTTCTTTGGCATACCATGAACGACTACTACGCATTCTTTGAATTACGTGATATTGATTGGCAAGGTGTATATGAAGAGTATCGTCCTCAAGTTACATCGACAACAACCAAACATCAATTTTTTGAAATGATGGAAGAGATTTTTAGTCAATTTGGTGATGGTCATTTAAGCTTGTCTGATGGTGAAGAATATGAAAGTGATGGTACCGCATTTAACGGATTTATCCTTGAAGTGTTACGTAGTGAACTTGTTGATGCCGAAGATGACTTTGAAGAGGCATGGCGTAATCTTAAAACGTATAATGACCATGTATTAACAACGTTATTACAAGAGCATAAATTATACAGTCATGAAGAGAGTGATGCTATTCGTTGGGGAAAACTGTCAGACAATATAGGCTACATTCGAGTTGACCGCGTACAAAATATTAATGTTAAAGGCGAACAAGAAGAAGCTGATAATTTTTTAGAACAGTTAACGCTTATCAGTCAAGATTTGATAGATACCGATACTATCATGCAGATAGCCTTAGCTGATATCGGTACTAGTGACGCTCTCATTATAGATTTACGTTTTAATGGTGGGGGGTATGATAATGTGTCACTTAAAATAGCGAGTTATTTTAGTCATTCAGCGCAAATTATAGGCACAAAAAAAACGCGTAATAAGTATTTCGAAAGTGCTGAATACCCACTCAATATTGCTAAGTCACCTATTGAAGCATATACCAAGCCTATTTATGTTATTACTGGGCGCTCAACGGGTAGTGGCGGTGAAGTGCTTTCTATGGCGTTAAAGGCGTTACCGCAAACCACCTTAATTGGCGAAGCAACTAATGGTAGTGTTTCTGATATTTTAGAACATTCGCTACCCAATGGTTGGGTTTTATCACTCAGCCATGAAGTATATACAGACGTAGAAGGTACAAATATAGAAAGTATTGGTGTGACACCTGATGTGGAAATGCCCGTATACGCTTCACAAGATTTAATGTATGTTTCTAACACACCTATTGATTATATTTTACAAAAAATTGGCGCTCCATCTTATACCACACCAAGCATATCAGAGGTTGAAGAAGCATTTGAACAACACTTTATACCGACTAATATCCCAGGTATTGCCATTGCCGTCATTAAAGATGATAAAATTGTATATCAAAAATCTTATGGCTTCGCCAACATAGCGCAAGAAATTGAAGTTTCCATGGATACGCCTTTTAATGTGGGATCAATAAGTAAAACAATTTTAGCCACGGGAATTATGCAAAAAGTTGAACAAGGAGCCATCAGTTTAGCTGATGAACTTACTACGATGAATTTATCGTTTGATCCGAACAATCCATTAAACCAAAACAGTGGGATTACTTTGCGCCATTTAGTGACCCATACCTCAGGTATTCGAGATAGTGATGGTTATGGTTGTAGTTACTTTGTTCATGAAAGTGGCGTGGCTTTCTCTCGACCGTTTTGTGATGAAGATTGCCCTGAAAATGCAACAACAGATCCTACAACTTTCTTTGCCAATGATTACTTTAATGAAAATGGTCGCTATGTGATGGACGGTATTTATAATACTGATGAAGATGGTTTACCTGATATAACCCATGAATACAGTAATGTTGCTTCAGGGCTTGCTGGTTATGCCGTTGAGCAAAAATTGAATGTTGATTTTGCAAATTCAATGAAACAGACTATTTTCATGCCATTAAATATGATTAATACCTCGTGGCGATATACTCAGTTAAGTGAAACTAATCCTAAGGCAGTTCAATATACACTTGATGAAGACTTAGAGCCTATCGAAGTACCTGAATTTAGCTACCCAACGTTTTACGATGGTGATTTAAATACAAGTGCAAATGATTTAGCTAAATTTTTAATCACTATTATTAATGGCGGTGAATATCAAGGTAACCGTATTTTAAATCAAGAAACGGTTGATACAATGTTATCGTCTCAAACCGATGTACTAAATCAGCGTGACGTGCAAGGGGTATTTTGGTATTGGAATGGTGCATTTATTGGGCATGGCGGCGGCGATCCAGGAACGAATGCACTAATGCAATACAACACAGTCACTAAAACAGGTATTATTGTACTGATGAATGGTGAAGATGGTTATTTGGGAAATGAGGAGGCGGGCGAAAAATTATTGCCTTTAATATCTACACTTTACCGGTATGGTTTAGGGCAATAATCAAGCATCAAAGAAAACTGAACATCCTAATTAATGGCTCTTACTTAGAGCCTACAAAGTATATTAAACCACCAAAAATAAAAGAATTGCTAGCATTCTTTTATTTTAACTTCAATTAGTTGGTTGATTACAAAATAGTTAAGTAACCTGAGCTCGGTTTAAGATATTGTTAACCTGTTGAAAAATAGATATTAAATTTTTGGTCCACTTCTAGCTTGATAGTTTTACTTAATTCAAGGCAAATTTACGCGTCAATAGCTGGCCTATTGCAAGTGAATTTAACGCCGAAGTTAGTAAAAATAGCTGCTAGAAGAACATTTATTAAGCCGAGCTCAGGTTAAGTACACATATTTTATACCTAAACCACCTCAAGATGCAGAAACGAGTATCTTGAGGTGGCTTTGGGATATATTGAGATAATTTACTGGCTATATTGAAAAAGCGAATCCCAGCGCTTATCTAGGTGTTGTTTGGCTTGAGCCAAAGAAATAGCTTGATAAATATCGCCTTTAAACGTAACTAACTGCATACGTTCAAGTTTTTCTATTGCATCAGATATTTCAAAATCAAGGTGACAGTTATATTTGCTCATAAACCAAGCCTCAATTTTTTCATCTAGCGCAGACTTGCTTAAGCCTTCTTCACTGTTCAGTAAGAAGGTGTACGCTAGTAATACTTCTTTAAAGTCTTCTTCTTCTGCCGCATCAATTAAGGTATGGAAAACACCTGCGTTATTATCTAAACTTTTAAAGTAAAGGTTATCTGATAATGCTTTCATAAATTTTATTTTTCTATTTTTAAATTTACTCCACTCTTTAAAAACAAAACCAGAAAAAATGGCTATGCCTAATCCCAAAGAAATAAAGTGTTGCTGTGTCATAGCAACAGATTCAGAGCGCCAACCAAGCCAAAATGCTATTAAAGCCCATAGAATTAAAAGAGACGCCCCTAGTTTTGTTACTAAAACTACCGTACCTCCTACCATGGCAGATGCACCAATGATTGCTTTATCGATTGGCCGCATTCTTACTTCACTATTAGGAAAGAGCATTTCTAAATCAGCTTTTGGTACGTTTTGAAATAGTTTGATTATTGTTGAACTAGGCTCATATCCAAAAGGTTGTTTCTTTTTTTGTGCAAAGTAAGCTTTATCTTTGAAGGTAATATATACGGCCACGCGATCATAGTTGGTAAAGTTGATGGTTTGCTTACGCAACCCCCATAATGAGGTAATGGTTTCGCTTAATTGTGATTCGCCTCGGCGATAAAAAACGACTTGTTCAAAATCATCAAATTCAACTTCGAGCCTAACTTTGAATAACGACTCTTCGGTGAGTGCTTCTTTTAAGTCTTGTTCAGTAACTTTCTCAAAGTTAGCGGCATTTAGAATTTTTGAAAAATTATCTGCAAAGGCTGCTTGGCACTGCTCTTGTTCTGCTAAACTTAACGTTTCTAACTGCTTTGTGTCTGAATTAGGGTCAAAAGGGGCATAGTTATTTTTTAGTGACTCTAATAATTCATGATAGTCAAAATGCATAACACTGGAAAGTAGCTGACAGAACTGTTGAAAAGAAAGTGTTGTACTTTCATTCATTAATTCTTGTGAGCACATTTCTACAATATCTTGTTTTCTATAAGGTATAAATCGTTCGTTAGGCATATTAATCAGTTTTTTTATCGTTAAATAATGAGAGTTTAAGGTAATTATCAGCATAGAGAAATAAAAATCGTGAATAGTAAACTCACTTAAAACGAAACATGCTTGTTAAATCTATGTGTAAATAGTGTGAACTTGAATAGACTTCTACTATTTCATCTATGCGATGTTAAAATATTCTTTAAAGTCTATTTTTACTAATAGCCCTTTTAATAAAGGGCGATTAAATCAAAAAGAGTACAAATATATTCTACAAGTGCATAACAAATCGATGGTTTGTCCGATTATCGCTTGCGATTTATCCTGTGAGGAAATATGATTGAGTTAATTAAAACTATATCAATGATAAGTTGAAATAAATCTTTAAATGAAATGGCTGTAAATAGGGTATTGCTTTAAAGATAAAATTTTAAATTGTTCGGGAAATATTAAACATGCGCTTGGCTTTACTTGCTCTAACAGTTAGTTGTCTATCATACGGAACTGTCGCTTATGCTACTAACCCCATTTCTGACAAATCAGTCAATGGTTTAGAAATTCAATTAAATGCTAAAGAGGTTGAATATAATAATTTTATCTCTTCCTTGAGCGAGTTAAATCAAAAGGTTACTAATGGGCAAGAAAAACTTAGTTTGTTACGTGATCAAGGGGCTAAATTGCAAAGTGCCAGAGCACAAGCATTACTTAATATGAATGAGCGATACGAAGCAATGGTTGATAACCCCGAAGAGGATATTGCTCAAGCACAAAATGCCTATCGTCAGGCTATTCTGGATCAAAAGCGTAATAAAGAAGAAATTAAAAAAAGTATTCAGTTACAAGAAGAATTAAAAGCTCAACTTGCTCAAGCCAATTTAGATCGTTTTACTTTAGCCAATGCTAGAGAAGCGTTAATTGAAGAAATTCGTATTGCGCGTGTGAAACGTTTACGTAATGAATTTGAGAAGCAAGATGAATTAAACGTAACGCAAATGGTAACTTGTGATGCCAAAGAAACATTAAAACAATGTATTTCACGTAGCAACCAATTAGCAAAGCAAAAAGCATCTAAAGAGTTTATTGATAATTTATATGCATCGGCAACAGAATCCGAACTAATTAATAATTATAAAAATGAATCTGCCGCACAAGTACGTTTATTAAAGCATAAAGTCATTTCAGGTGAGTTTAGTGGTCAGGGTGACTACAATACCTCAATTACTGTTAACTTACAGGGCTCTTTACCTAACATTGAAGCGTGTAAATTATTAAATTTGTCTGCTCGCTATTGTAGTTATGATACTGATCATACGCCATTATCCGCAATCGTTGGTGATGATTCAGTTGATAATATCACTTCTGATGATGATTCGGTTTTATATGAATTAACACTTCGCTCTGATCAATATGATGATGAAGTTTTTATTGATGGTGTTAGCTACGGCTCAACTAAAATTTCAGTTATGCTAAGTGCTGGCATGCATGATATTACCATTAGTAAGCCAGGATACCTTGATTACAATGATCAATTACGTTTAGTAAAAAATACAACAATCAAGGCAGAATTAGTCAAAGCCTCCATTAACTTTGCCAATGGCGAAAAGATTCAAGATATTTTGCCAGGTGATGAATTAGGCCCTGAATTAATAGGTATACCCGCGGGGCGATTCAAAATTGGTGATATGAAAGGTGCGGGTTTGTCTAACGAAAAACCAGCCCGAGCTGAAGAAATATTAAAAGCATTTGCTATTGGCCAAAGTCAAGTAACCGTAGGTGATTTTAAACACTTTGTTAAAAGCACTAATTATGTTACCGAAGCGGAAAGTGAAAATGGTTGTGCGGCTTACGTGGATGGCGAACCAAAATATAACAGTGTGTTAAATTGGCGTAATCCAGGTTTTAAACAAACAGATGAACACCCTGTGGTATGCGTTAGTGATAAAGACAGCAAAAAATATTTAGCTTGGCTTACTAAACAAACTGAACGTAATTATCGTTTACCTAATGAGTTAGAATGGGAATATGTTGCGCGTGCAGGCAGCATTGATAATTACTGGTGGGGGAACGATATTGGTAATGCTAAAGCAAATTGTGCCTACTGCGGCAGTAAGTGGTCAAATCGTAGTACTGCCCCTGTAGCTTCATTTAGACCTAATAAATTTGGTTTGTATGATACGGTTGGTAACGTGTGGGAATTAACCAATGGTAATAAGGTAGTTGCTCGTGGCGGTGCTTGGAACTTTGCTCCTAAACTAGCTCGTACCTCTGTGCGATTAGAATTATCTACAGGCTTTCGTTCTAACTACTTAGGCTTTAGGGTATTACGCGAAAATTAAAGTAAACATTACGCGACTTTATTAGCAATACTTTAAATAAAAAAGGAACTATATGTTCCTTTTTTATTGCCTTCAATTTTTTATTCCCACTTCAGATCTTCAATAGCAAGCTTAGAACAAGCAAAATTGATAAGGCTTATATGCCGCATTATTGATTTTAACAAGGGAACAACCATTCTCTTCAATCGATGCCTGTCTCTAAGTCTTTTAATTCTCGCTGAGTGGGAAATAGCTTAATGAACTGGTATTCGCTACTCTGTAAATAACTTAGACTGGTTTCTACCGTTGTTTTTTGCTTTATATAGTGCTTTGTCAGCTTGCTTTATCCCTTCTTCTAGATTGGATTTTTGAGTATCAATTTCGGCAATACCTGCGCTAATGGTGAAATTTAACGTATCTTGTTCAATTTTAAATGCTGTATTTTCTAATTCCGTTCTAATACGTTCAGCCAGTTTAAGGGCATTGTTTAGCTGTGTATTTGGCATTAAAATAATGAATTCTTCACCGCCATAGCGTGCAAAAAGATCTTGATTACGAGACTTTGCTTTAATCACATCAGCAACGTGTTTAATGGCTTTATCTCCTGTGCTGTGCCCATATGTATCATTAATCTTTTTAAAGTTATCTATGTCTATAAGGCTAACCGAAATAGGCTGCTGGGCTAGTGTAGCTTGTTGTAACAGCTTATGTGCAGCATGACTAAAGTAACGGCGATTAAACAACTGGGTTAACGGGTCAGTTGAGGCTTGTATTTGAAGCTCAGCCTGGGTGGTTTTGAGTTTTTCTAATATTTTAATGCGGTAGGCAATAATCAGCGATAGAACTAATCCTTCAAGTACAATACCAATGCCAACACCATGACTATTAATATAATTAAACTCAGCTTGTCCTTTATAAAATAAAACGGCTAAGACGCTAAAAACTACAAATAAGCCATGACCCAATAAAAAGAAAAGCGCAACAGCTTGTTTTCGAATAAGCATTGATAAAGTAACACAAAGGCTAACAAGCATCATGATTGCCGCTAAGGTACTGGCATATTTCAGCGCGGTTAATACATCAAACAAACCATAAACAAAATCAATGACCAATAAAATTAGCATGAAAGCTAATGCTCTATGTTCAATTGGGTATTTTTTCTTGGTTTCAAAAATGTGCATCATGAAAAGCAATAAAAATATGGGCATAGCAATTAACGAAAGATGCCATCGTAATGTGATGTGACCGTATATGTTAAAAAGATCTGCCAGTAGCCCATAAGAGAGTGCAATCCAAAAACCACCAGTGATAAGGTAGCAAGCGTAAAAAAGATGCTCTTTTAAGCGAGATGTAAAAAACAACAAAAGGTTATAAATAATAAGCGATAGGAGCATACCAACAGCTAGTGCAATATCAGTATATTGGCCTAATAATATTCTTTTTGATTGGTTTTCATCGTAAAAATTAAGCGCAAACCATTGATGTGAAAAAACGAGGCTTTTTACAAATAGCGTTTTTTGCTGCTGAGGAGGAAGAATAACATCAAATATTGCACTACCACGGTACATCCATTGCTGAGTAGCTTTATCGTCCATATTAAGTATGCGCTCACGTACTAGCTTGCCGTTGACAACTTCATAGAGTTCTACGGCCCTGTTGTGATAAGCGTAAGGATGATGAAGGTAAATGGTTAGTGGTGTTTTATTTGTATTTTTTAGCTCTATTTTTGACCAAGTTGCTTTTGCTGCTGTTCCTAACGATAGAGCATTAGGCGTAAGAGTAAAGTTTTGATGTTGCACTTTGTCGAATGGCATATCTTCATTCTGGTCGACAAAATAGCCCATTTCAAAATGTTCAAGCTTTACAGTATCGCTATTCATTAATTGCGTCGGAATTGATTTCTGTAGATTTTTTGCATGGGCGATTGACAAAAACGAGAAACACAAAAATAGCAAAGAAAAAATAAAGGTGCTTGGTTTAATACGGATCATTAATTATCTTCTGTTGCGGATAAGCACGTAGTTTTTTAATCTGAAATTTATCCTAACCGATTGGTTAACCAAAAAGTACTTTTATTATTGGTGACTTTTTTGTCCACTCAGCGTTGATTACAAATATTCTTGATAATAACACCCTGAGAAATAGTATCCCATCTTTCTGTACTAGGGGACTATATTTATGATAAATAAAATAATCCATCATTGAATTAAAAGGTTTCAAAAAATAGCGTTCATATATTAAATCAGTAAGCTCATGATTGTACTTTGAGCTTACCGTTAAATACTCTAAAAGTTCAATTTATAACAATCTTGTCGTAGCTTATATAGAAGCAAAAACTTTTGAATTATCATATTCAATCATATACAATCACATCCACTCATTTTGAGCTGTAATAATCTTTTTATCAAACTATTACTTTCCAAAGTCATAGTTTATCAATTGGTGCAAAGACCAGATAATGTAGCGCCATAAAATATTGTAAAACTATAAAAATAATTTTTACTAAATAACCACCGTGAACATGGAAACATCTTGCGTTGGTGATATTGGGGATAATTTCATGAAACGATATATTTCAACATTAGCAGTACTGTCTTTATCACTATTGACACTGTTAAATGTAAGTTATGCGTCAGATAAACTTCTACAACCAAAAACAATTTTTGTTGCCGGTGACTCAACAGCTGCTACTTATAATAAACCTAACCATCAAGGTTGGGCAGGTATTTTTCAAAGTTTTTTTGATGAAAAACATACCAAAATAGATAACCGCGCACGTGGTGGCCGTAGTAGCCGTACATTTATTGCTGAAGGTTTATGGCAAAAATTAATTGACGATGTTCAAGCTGGCGATATTGTTTTTATTCAGTTTGGCCATAATGACTCAAGTCCGATTAATGATGATCGTCGTGCTCGTGGCACTATTCCTGGCATTGGCGATGAAAGTGTTGATATTCACAATTTACTCACCGATAAAGACGAAACTATTTATAGCTTTGGTCATTACATTCGTAAAATGGTTAGTGATGTAAAAGCCAAAAATGCCACACCTATTTTAATGTCGTTAACGGCAAGAAAGTTATGGAAAAATCATCGAATTGAACGTGGTTCTGGTCAGTACGGTGCTTGGATGTATCAATTAGCATGGGAATTAGACACAGCTTTTATTGATTTAACTAACCCTGTAGCGGATCAACTCGAAGCACTTGGTCAAGAAAAAACCGCGCAAATGTATACCAAAGATTATGTTCACTTTAATTCGTTAGGGGCTGAATTGCATGCCTCAACTATTGTAGCTGCGTTAAAAGGTTTAAAGCCAACTATCGATCCCACATTTTATTCTGAAAAAGGTAAAAATGTAAAAAGTAACGATTGGACTTGGCTACGCCTGCCTATTGTTCATGATGTTAATTTACCGAGTGTGTTTATGGTGGGTGACTCCACCGTTCGCAATGGTGCTGGTGACGGTGCAAATGGTCAATGGGGTTGGGGCTCGTTTTTAGGCAATCACCTTAATACAAAAAAAGTCAACTTAGTGAATCGAGCCATTGGTGGATTTAGCAGCCGTACCTTTATTACCGGAGGCCATTGGCAAAGAGCATTAAATATGATGAAACCGGGTGACTATGTTTTAATTCAATTTGGCCATAATGATGCCGCCGCACTTAATGATGATAAACGTGCTAGAGGTACTATTAAAGGCACAGGTTATGACGTTGAAGTGATCGATAACTTATTAACCGGTAAAACAGAAACAGTATATAGTTATGGTGGTTATTTACGTAAAATGATCGGTGAAGCGCGAGCCGCCGGTGTTACCCCTATTATTTGTTCACCCGTGCCAAGAAAAATCTGGCAAGAAAACGCTGATTTTATTGCTCTATCAGACGATAGTTATCCGCAATGGGCACAACAAGTTGCGCGTCAAAGCCAAAGCTTATTTATCGACTTAAATACGTTAATTGCAGATAAATATAACCGTTTAGGTAAAGAAAAAGTTAACCTACTCTTTGGCGATAAACATACCCATACCAGTGAAGAAGGGGCAAAATTAACCGCCTCAACTATTGCCCAAGAATTACAATATATACTTTCAAATTAACATGACAGGATCATACAAATGATAAATATCGGTTTAAGAGCACATGACTATGGTCAAGGTACGCCTGATGAAATAGCCAAAAAATTAGGTGCTTACGGTGTTAATTGTATTCAATTAGCCTTGGCAAAATCATTTCCATTTATCAAAGAGGAACCAGGTCAATTAAGCCCTGGTTTAGGAAATACCATACGTGATGCCTTTGCAAAGCAGGGGATAAATATTGCGGTATTGGGTTGCTATATTAACCCTATACACCCTGATCCTATTTTAAAAGAACAATCTCTACAGCGTTTTGAAGAACATCTACGTTTTGCTCGTGATTTTGGTTGCGCTATTGTGGGGACTGAAACCGGCTCTCGTAATGCCGATTGTACTTTTCACCCTGATAGCCAAGGTGAAGAGGCTTTTTTAGAGTTAGTGGCGGCAGTTAAACGCTTATCTAAAACTGCTGAAAAATATGGCACAATTGTTGGTATTGAAGGGGTTGCTCATCATCATACCATTCATACTTATGAAAAAATGGTGAGAATGCTTGAACTAGTTGGTTCACCTAATGTACAAGTTATTTATGATCCAGTTAATTTCTTCCCATTAGATGAATGTGAACAGCAAGAGAAACTGATGGATGATGCCTTTACTTTGTTTGGTGACCGTATTGTAGCTATTCATAGTAAAGATTTTGTTATTAATGATGGTTTAAAAGAAGGAGACTTACCCTCTGGAACGGGGGTTATGGCACATAGCCATTTAATTAAGCATTTGATAGAGAAAAAACCGTATATTCAAGTAATTTTAGAAAATACCAATATTGATAATGTTGAACAAGTCATATCTGTACTTAAAAATACTTAATAGTTAAATTAAGATTTTAGCTTACTAATTTAACTGATAGCCAATAAGTTTCTTACATCTTTGGCGATAACTTTTCTCGTTATTGCCAAAAATCTATTATCTTTACCCACCCATTCTCTATTTTCCCGTATTACATCATTTCATCTATTAAGGTTTTAAAGAGTTAAAAATAATTTCACTGACTACTTTTTCGTGTGTTTTATGAGTTGCAGTTTTAAATAAGTTGTTCTTTAATTATACTGTTTGTTTTTTTATCTTTAAATACAAGGTGTTGTGTTTTTTTTCTTTGCTGTTGCTATTTTTATTTCTTTCGTATGATAAGTACGTTATGAATATTATTTTTGACTATGTGTGATTATTGTTGATTGAAAATGACTAAAAGTTGTTGACGCTCTAAATTTATCTGTTTAGTATGTTTTTGCACTTTATTACTAAGTAAAACTTGTACGTTCTCGCGTAAGGTGAGTAATAAAATAGTAAAAACAAAAATATATAGATACTTATAAAGTACTTCGGGGAATTAAATGTCTGACAATAACAACATCTTAAATACTAGTGGAACAACTGTTGCACCTCAATTCAAACATAAAATTTTAGCAAAACATATTGCGTCAGTATTCGTTGCAGGGGCTATATTAACAGCTCCTTCCACGTTTGCTGCTCAGCAGCTTCAAGAAACTGACATAGAAGTGAAAAAAGTCGCTAAAAACAAAAAAGAAGCTTCTAAAAAAGGTGAAGAAGTAGAGGTTATTGCGGTTTATGGTATGCGATCAAGTTTACGAAGCGCTATAGATCGTAAAAAAGAAGCGGGAACAGCCATGGACTCTATCGTCGCTGAAGATATCAGTGATTTTCCTGATAAAAATATTGGTGAAGCTTTACAACGAGTAACAGGTGTTCAACTTGGTCGTGAATTTGGTGAAGGTACAGCAGTTAGTATTCGTGGTGTCGAACCACAACTGGTTAATGTTGAAGTTAATGGTGTTAGTGCCGTAGGTGCATCAGATCCGTTTGCAAGTTCAGGTCGTTCAGTCGATTTTGCTAGTATGTCATCAGATCTTGTTAAAGCATTAGATGTTATTAAAGGTGCCGAAGCGCGCTTAACCGAAGGTGGTATTGGCGGCACAATTAAAGTTATCACACGTAAACCAAATGATTTTGAAGAGAACTTTTTACAAGTTAGTGGTGAAAATCAATACAATGATTTAACAGAAAAAAATAATCAAAAAGCTAACTTTATTGGCGTATACAAACTTAATAATGATTTTGGCGCTATGCTAAATATATCGGTAAGTAATAAGGACTCTACTTACCACGCACTAAAAAATACAGAATGGGTAAGACAAGCAGATTACGACGGCTCGACTGAAAAAACCTTTGTGTCTCCTGATTATGCCGATATAAGCAATGTAGTTGGTTGTTCTGATAGTGCATGCGAAGAGCAATGGTATGATTTTAGAGCACGTATTCCACGTAATAGTGTTTGGAACCGTGATGAAGACCGTATCAGTGCTAACGGTATGTTACAGTACAATGTTTCTGAAGATTTATCGACATATGTTGGTTATACCTATACGAGCCGTAATTTTGAACAAGTAGATTCTAATTTACAATTAGAAGTAGCTTCAGAAAGTAACTTACAAAGTGATGGCTTTGTTGTTGGAAAAAATCATAACGCTTCTCAATATATAACACGCGAAGCAACTATGGTAAATCGCTCTATTCACAACGATTGGAAATTGAAAACGACTATTTTAGATGCAGGTTTTACTCTCGATAAAGATGTATGGACACTAGAAGGTACGGTAGGTTATACAACACAAACGCAGAAAATTGATCAAATTGAATCTCGTGTGAATGCTAACAAAGTAGCGGGCGTGACGGTTGAGTTTGCTGACAATGGCGCCCCAATATATGACCTGGCAACAAATGGTGGCTATAGAAATAACGAGCCTACCCAAGTATTTGATTCAAACGATGCAAGTGCTTATTGGTATTATTCTCGTGTTTACAATAAGCCAATTGCTCAAGACAATGATCAATTAATGGGTAAGTTAGATTTTACTTACCGTTTAGATAACGACATTTTTACTAATATTCGCGCAGGTGTTCGCTTAAGCTCTGAGTATCAAGATCATAGTCAATATGACCGCCGTATTACTCGAGTGATTGGCTCAGATGAATGGACAGGAGAAGATCAAACACGACTCATTACAGATAACTCTTATAATATAGATAACTATTTTGGTAGCTACGATGTTGGAGTTCCTGTTACACAAGGTTGGTTGGCATTAAAACCACTTGATTTTTATAATGATTTCATGTCAGTAAATGCAGGTAATATCACTGAAGCAGAATTAGAAATGACTCAGGCAGCTTACTACGAGGTAGAGACTAAAACACAAGCTGTATATCTTCAAACTGACTTTGATACCGAAATTGCTGGAATACCTTTTTGGGGGAATTTAGGTGTTCGTTATGTACAGAGTGATGTTGATACAACAGGGAATGCGATTGTTCAGGTACAAATTGATGATCCTGACGGCACTCCAGATCCAGTTGACGGTACAATACCTAATACAATCGATCCAGATCATCCATTAGCATTTAACGATATATCTACGCTTTCACATGATTATAGTGAAATTTTACCTAGTGTTAACATGAACTTTGGTTTGATTGAAGATGAACTGATTCTTTATGTTGGCGTTGGAAAGGTGATGGCTCATCCTAAAGCAAAAGATTTAAATATTGCTGCTAGTTGTACAATACGTTTAGATACAGAGTCTATGAACCAAGGCCGTACTAACACTTGTAGTGCTGGTAACCCTAGACTTGAACCGTATGTTGCTAATCAATTTGATTTAGCTTTGAATTGGTATGTTAATAAAGACACCATGTTATCAGCTGCGTATTTTACGAAAGAAATGGATACTTGGACAATTGATAAAACAACTCAATATGCTCAAGATTTTTTCAATGATGGTACTTTATATGATGTAGACCAAAAACTTAATGGATCTGGTGCAAAAACAGAAGGAATTGAGTTTTCAGGATCTACTTTCTTCTCATTTTTGCCTGAACCATTCAACAACATGGGGATTAATGCGAATTATACTTACATGGATTCTAAAGATGTTGGTTTATTTAACCAATTAACGAATGAAGAGCTAGAATTTCCATCTCAATCTAAAAATAGTTACAACGTTACTTGGTTCTATGAAACAAAACCTATCAGTTTTAAATTAGCTTATAACTATCGTGATAGTTACTTAACATCTCCATCTGACCGAGGAGGTAACCCAGTGTATGTTGACGATGCAGGTTTTCTGGATGCGAAGTTAGTATATAGACCACAAAGTGGTGTATTAGAAAACTTTAAGTTTCATATCGATGCTCGTAACCTTTTAGAGGAAGGTAATATTTATCAAAATGGTCCAGGTCGCATTAGTGAGATCCGCTATTCTGGTAGAGAATTTTCAATAGGTTTTACTTATAAAATGTAACTATTGTGAATAACTGTTCATAAATAATATTGCCAGTCAGTTAACCTGACTGGCATTTTTAATGAAGGGGGTTTACTTATTTTTTAAATGTTCGGTAGGTTAAAGCCTCAATAAATATACTATCTGGAGAATATATGAAATTCACACGTCGTAATGCTATTAAAATAGCTGGGGCTGGAGTTAGTGTAGGCTTAGCGGGGTGTTCAGGTTTATTATCTTCCAATCAAACAGATCAAACTATTGCTAATAAACCCATACGCAACAAAAAATATCGCGTAAAAAAACTGTATCACGGTGTTGCCTATTATCCTGAACTTTGGCCACTTGAAAACATTGACCAAGATATTATTGAGATGAAAAAGGTAGGCATTAATGTAGTTCGCATGGCCGAGTTTGCTTGGGCAACCATGGAATCAAATGAAGGCAAAATTGACCTTAACTTATTTAAAATGGTGATGGATAAAATGCATCAAGCTAATATTGATGTTATTTTATGTACCCCCACAGCAACCCCGCCTATTTGGTTAACTCATAATCATCCTGAACGTTGCCACAAAAATGCTGATGGTGAAATAATGAGTCATGGTGCACGTCAACATGCAAGTTACGAACATCCTGATGTACGCAAAGCCAGTTTTACTATTATTAATGCCATGGCTAAAGAACTAGGTGGGCACCCTGCATTAATCGCTTGGCAGTTAGATAATGAAATGAAAGCCCATGTTGCGGAAGATTTTAGCGATGCGGCAGTAAACAATTGGCACCAGTGGTTAAAACAACGTTTTGGTACCATTAAAAGGCTTAACATGGCGTGGGGCACAAAAATATGGAGCCAACACTATCAAAAGTTTGATCAAGTACCCGCACCAGTAAAAACACCATTTTTACATAGTGCCTCGCTAAGTACCGCTTATAAAATGTTTTGCCGAGAAAGTGTTGCTGACTTTATGAAAGCACAACGTGATGTTATTTGTCGACATTCTGTTTGTCCTATAACCCATAACGATAACCCTGCATTTAACATTCATCACGAACGCTCAATGCAAGCATTAGACTTTGCTTCATACGATGCTTATCCAACAGATCAACAATGGCAAGCACTAGTGTTTCGTTCTGACTTGTACCGAGCCGCAATTCCTGGGCGCGCCTTTTGGTTAATGGAAACCAGTGTTTCTCATAATGGTTGGTTGGGTAATCATCAACCACCACATTCACCAAGTTTTTTAAACGCTGAAGCAATATTAGCATATTCTTTAGGCGGCGAAGCTTTTTGTTATTGGTTATGGCGTCAGCAACGTACTGGTGCCGAATTAGCACATAGTGCGGTAATGAGTGCTTGGAATACCCCCAGCATTGGTTACAACGAAGTTAAAAAACTCAATGTAGAACGAAAAAAGCTTGAACCCATACTTATTAATACTCAAGTTTTAACGCCTGAAATTGCGGTAACTTATTCAGATCATGCGCGCGCCATGATTGAAACTGAGGAGCTTGATAAACGGAAAGATTTTCCTAAACGTTATCGTGGCGTTATTGAAATGTGGCATGCTAAATTAATGAATTTAGGCTATCACCGCGAAGTACGCTTTGAAAATGCCGAACTCGACGGTTTAAAAGTATTAATAACACCAGCTATGCCTTATGTTAGTGCTGAATTTATTACACGAGCATTAGCTTTTGTTGAGCAAGGCGGCACATGGATAGCTGGGCCTGTTACTGGAACACGCGGTAAAGAGCATAATGTACCCACAACAGCAGGGTTAGGGTTACTAGATAAATTAGCTGGCGTAGAAACAAAATTTGTTGTGCCGTTAACACATACGGGGGCGCAAGGCACGGCCTTTGGTATTACAACTGAGTTAAGTGGTTGGTGTGCTGCAATGACTGCAAAAGTAGGTACTAAGGTTATTGGTAGCATTGATTCAGGCGTAGCCAAAGATAATGCTTTTATTACCGAACGTAATATTGGTAAAGGTCGTGTTGTGATTTTAGGTGTTCAACCTTTTGGTGATAAAGCTGATGAATTTTTATCTACAATGATTTCGCATTATGCGGACAAAGCGGGAGTTACAGAGCGTTATCAAGTAACTAAAGGCACTATTGTTGCGCCAAGAATAAATGAGCAAGGGGATAAATTTTGGGTTGCTATTAATATGGACGGGCAAGGTGGGCAACTGATTTTACCCAAAGGTGCTGTTGATGCTAGGAATAATCGAGTTATTGAAGACCATAGCTTAAATTTGTCACCTTATGAGTGGCGAGCCATTTACCTTAACATTTAGTTAGTACCAGTTTTATTAATTAAGTGATCTATTTTATACGTAGAAAAATTGCCAAGGATAAGGTGGTTTATTTCAATAACTACTTGTTCTAATTATTAAATAAATAACGATGTGGTGGGGGATTTTAGTAAGTAGAAATGATCACATAGTTAGTGAGATTAATGGTAAAACTATCAGGACTATTGAATACTTAGTCGATGTTCAATAGTCCCTAACACATTCTTAGATTGGAAATAATTATGGAAAAAATAGCTTTTGTTATGCAATTGAACGCTGGTTGTGAAACCGAATATGAAAAACGTCATGATGAAATTTGGCCAGAGTTAGTTGGTGAATTAATTAAAGCAGGAATTGAAGACTATTCAATATTCTTACATCCTGAAACATTACAACTATTTGCTGTTTTATGGCGCAAACCTGATCATACAATGGACGATTTACCACTTACCCAAGTCATGCAACAGTGGTGGGAGTATATGGGAGATATCATGCAAAGTAACCCTGATAACAGCCCTGTAGTGACCCCATTAACAAAGGTGTTTCATTTAGCTTAATCATTTTTAAGTTTACTGTATAGTTATAAACTACCTAGCATTATTGATTCTGCTAGCCTACTTGAAAAAATCCAATGATTGTAGTCATTGGATTTTATTTACTAAAAAACAAATAGTTTAGGTTTAACGGCACTGTATTATTAGTTAGTGCTATGATTTAATGAAGCTATCTCAGTTCGCTTGGCTGATATTTATCCATATCATTATAATCAAGGTTTTCACCAGCCATTCCCCAAATAAAGCTATAGTTTTGTGTTCCTGAGCCTGAGTGAATTGACCAAGGTGGTGATATTACTGCTTGTTCATTATGAACCCAGATATGGCGAGTTTCTTGGGGCTCTCCCATAAAATGGCACACTGCTTGTTCTTCAGGTATTTCAAAATAAAAATAAACTTCATTACGCCTATCGTGTTGGTGTGCAGGCATAGTATTCCAAACACTACCTGTTTTTAATTCAGTTAAGCCCATTTGTAATTGACAAGTATCGACAACACTATTAATCAACATTTGGTTAATATCACGTTCGTTTGATGTTTCTATACTACCCATATGTAATGTGTTGGCACCTGCTAAGGTAACTAACTTATTAGGATGTTTTGCGTGAGCAGGTGTAGAATTTAGGTAAAAACGAGCGGGATTTGAGCTATCGACACTTTTAAAAATAACATTCTTGGTTCCCTTACCCAAATATAGTGCATCCTTATGCCCTAGTTCGAAAGTTTCTTCGTCGGTAGTTACTGTCCCCGCTTGACCAACATTAATAATACCTAACTCACGGTTGTTTAAAAATGAATCAGCTTTTAATGCTTCAACGGTTTCTAATGTTAGGGGGTTATTTATCGGAACGGCTCCCCCAGTCATGAAGCGTTCATAGTGGGAATAAACCCAAGAAATTTTGTCATTTTGCATTAAGTTTTCAATAAGAAATTCGTTTCTCAATTGTGATGTATTAAAGCTCTTTACTTCATTAGGCCCTACGGCATAACGATTTTCAAATTCAGTTGTCATAGTTAACTCTCTATATTCTATATTTTTAAATGATTTTATCTTTAATTATGGGCTGTATTTTTAGGGGAGACCATGTGATTTAACGCGCTAACCAGCCACCATCTACAGCTAAAATATGACCATTTGTGTAGTTACTTGCTTGTGATGCTAAATATACAGCGGCGCCTTGTAAGTCAGAGGCTTCTCCCCAAGCACCTGCTGGAATGCGTTTTTCAATTTCAGAATTGCGTGTTTTGTCATCTTGCAACGCTTGAGTATTGTCTGTGCGAAAATATCCAGGAGCAATGGCGTTTACTTGTATATTATGGTGTGCCCACTCGTTTGCAAGGGCCTTGGTTAAACCTGCAATAGCATGTTTACTTGCTGTGTAGGCAGGAACTGTCATTCCGCCAGTGAAAGATAACATTGATGCTATATTAATAATTTTACCACTTTTTTGTGCTATCATTTGAGGCGCAAAAGCTTGCGCCAATAAAAAACTAGCATCAAGATTTACTTTCATGACGTTTTGCCATTCGTTATATGGATATTCAACAGCTGGGCTTCTAAAAATAGTACCTCCCACGTTAACAAGAATATCGATTATGCGCTCATTACTTAGTATTTTAGTCGTAAGGTTGTTAATACTTTTTTCATCTCCAAGGTTTGCTTGGATGTCAATTGCTGTTCCACCATTGCTCTGTATTTCTTTAACTGTTTCACTACAACCATTTTCTCGACTGCTGCTACAAATTACATAAGCTCCAGCTTGTGCCAAGCCAATAGCAATGGCTTGGCCTAGACCTCTACTAGCGCCTGTCACTAGTGCTTTTTTCCCATTAAGTTTAAATCGCTCTAATATCATAATGTTTTCCTTTAATTTTCAAGTATTCGAGCTTATCATACCTAATGTTAAATCATATGCAATCATTATACTTCAATAGTAATCATTAAATTTAAATGTTACTAATTCCTGCATTTCGGTTACTTTCATAAAATAACAATGTAAATGTGGTACCGTATAGAGGAATTAATGTTAGTAGCTTAGATAACAAGTTGATTAAATTTAGAATTATTCAGCACATTTTATATTCGATACAAGTTAGTATTACATTTATTCTTCTTTTAATTGCCATGTTTTAAAGTTTCGGTATTGAAATTTTGTCCATTTCATTTGGCGAAAACCTATTTTTCCGCCGCTCAACGCTTTACCAGTGTCAACTTTTTCTATCACTGGGGTATTATCTTTATAATCAATAATCTTTCGTTCATCGATAAACATGACTATATGGTTGTTGTTTTTAACTAAGCGTACTTTGTGTGGCTGTTGTGACAAAGTAGGAATACCTTCTTTACCTTGCTGTAATAAGGTGAAAGTATTATTTTTACGCAAGTTTGCGTGGCCTCTATTCGGATTATGAGCTGCGTTGGTGTAATAAGAAATATGATAACTATTAATATCGCCTAAGGTATATTGATCAAAAGTACCATCGCGTTTGGTTAAGTTATTTGAAAAAATATTTTCGCCTGCGATGCCTTGCGCGGCAAAAAAGACAATCACTAGACCAGCATCAAACTTTAAATTTTGCACTTCCCATTCTGCAATAAAACTATTTGGAAATTCTATTGGACACCAAAAGACATGGTGCATTTCTTCATTAGGTGAATACATTTGCAACCAACCGTTGTTAAAGGTGATTTTGCCAGGACCTTCCATTTTCCAGTTGTTGACACTATCAGGCGTTGATAATTGGCTTTGATAGATCAGCTTTCCTTTATGAATAGTGCCTAGAGCAAGGTTTGAAAGTAATAAGCTGCTAGTTAAAATAAGTGTTTTTATAGAAGGATTTAACATAGAGTAACTTTGAGATTGATTTTGACTGATTATGATTGTAAGGTAAATATCATCTAAATACTATACTTCCTTCTCTCTTATGTCTTGAACATAAATGAGAGGGAAGGCAAACACAGTAAATTTATTAAATTCTTTAAAAACAAATGATTAAAAAGCAGGGGTAATATGAACAGACGTGATTTTATTAAAAAAAGTGCAATGATAGCATCAATTCCATTAGGAACATCACTTGTTAATACAGCACAAGCAAAAAGCCCAGGAATAACAATTCCAGCGATAGTGCCCCGTCAATCTGGTTATTTGTCTTGGTTAGAAAAACAAAATCCTGAAATTTCTCTTGGTACAACGTGGGGGCAACCTTGGGCACAAGGTATTTTAAATGCTAAGCAAGCGTTAAGGTTAACTAGTCAAACAGGAAAAAATATTCCGATGCAGAGTTGGCCAACTGCTTATTGGCCTGACGGTTCAATAAAATGGACAGCGCATGCTGTTCCCGCTAATGTTAATTTAGGTGAGCAATTTAAAGTAGAGAAAGGTCAACCTAGTACAGCCAAGAAGTCTGTTATTGTGATTGATACTGATGAGCAGATAACGGTTGATACTGGTGTTATTAATTGTACTCTATTAAAAACTGGCCAGCATATTATTGAACGTTTATCGCGTAATGGTAAAACAATCGCAAAAAATGCGAGGCTGGTCGGTTTACGCCAAGATAGAGCGGAAAGTGAACCTGAAAATCCTGCCAATATTGAGCAATTTAAATCAAAGTTAAAAAAGTTAACTATTGAGCAAAAAGGCCCTATTAAAGCGGTTATAAGAATTGAAGGAACCCATCAGACTTCATCACAGCGAGAATGGTTACCTTTTACGCTACGCTTAACATTTTATGCGGATGACTCAAATATTAAAATTAGTCATACTTTTATTTATGATGGCGATGATCAAACTGATTTTATTAAAGGTTTAGGGCTGCGTTTCAATGTTGTACAAAACGATGAATTATATAATCGCCATGTTCGTATAGTGGGGGAAAATCATGGTTTATGGGGGGAATCACCACAAGGCATTACTGGTCTTCGTCGAGATCCTGGCCAAGCAGTTAAAGATGCTCAAATTGCAGGAATTGCGACCCCCCCTTTGAATACTTGGGACGAGCGAGTCAGTAGTCGCATGCATTGGATCCCTGTTTGGAATGACTTTAGTTTATTGCAGTTATCAGCGAATGGCTTTAGCATTAAAAAACGTACTAAAGCTGGCCATGCATGGATTGATTCTGACCAAGGTCATCGAGCAAGTGGTGTAACGTATTTAGGTGGCGTTTCGGGGGGCATTTTATTTGGTATGCGTGATTTTTGGCAATTGCACCCTGTACAAGTCGATATTCGTGATGCTGGCCAGCCTTTATCTGAAGCCACCTTATGGTTTTGGTCACCAGAAGCGCCAGTAATGGACGTACGTTTTTACCATGACGGTTTAGGGCAAGAAACGTATGATCAACAATTAGATGCACTTAATATAACCTATGAAGATTATGAACCAGGTATGGGCAGTGCCTATGGGGTTGCACGTACTACCGATATTTCTTTAAATGTATTAGATAAAACCCCCACAAGAGAAGAAATTGTCCAACTTGCCGATATTATTCGTAAACCACCGCAGGTGATTGCTGCACCAGAAGACTTTTTAGCATCAGGAGTATTTGCGTCTCTATTTAGTTTACCTGATCGTTCGACACCGAAAAAACGTGAAATAGAAAAGCGTCTTGCTTGGCAGGTAGAGTTTTATCGTCAGCAAGTTGACCAACATCACTGGTACGGTTTTTGGAATTATGGCGATATTATGCACACCTATGATGCGGACCGTCATGTTTGGCGTTACGATATAGGAGGTTATGCTTGGGACAACTCTGAATTATCACCTGATTTATGGTTATGGTTATCTTTTTTAAGAACGGGTGACGCCAATACTTTCCGTTTAGCTGAAAATATGACACGGCATAATAGAGATGTGGATATTTATCATGCAGGAAAATATAAAGGCTTTGGCTCTCGTCATAATGTGCAACATTGGGGTTGTAGTGCTAAACAATTACGCATTAGTACTGCTGCTTATCGTCGTTTTCATTATTATTTAACAGCAGATGAACGTACTGGTGACGTGCTAAGTGAAGTTGCTAATGCTGATGAAGCATTGGCTTCATTAAATGCAACTCGAAAAGTAGCGCGGGTTAATCCTCTACCAGGTAAATCGACTATGGGCGTTGGAACCGATTTCGGCTCAGCTGCTGCTAATTGGTTAACTGCATGGGAAAGAACGGGTAATAAACAATATAAACACTATCTAGAAAATGCCATGAAAGTGATTGGCGCTCATCCAAATGGTTTTTTTGCTGGTGCATTTGGTTATGAGCCTAGAACAAAAACTTTATTACCTTACCCAGAAGCTAAACCAACTATTTCACACTTAAATTCAGTTTTTGGATTAATTGAGATTTGTGCGGAACTTAATCAATTAATTGATGTGCCTGAATTCAAAGCTGCATGGCTACGTTATGGTCGTTTTTACAGTGCCAGTAAAGCGGAGCAACAAGCAGAGTTAGGAGTGTCATTTCGTAATAATAGCTTAACTGTTGCTCATTCTCGCTTAACGGCATATGTTGCTAAGCAAGTTGATGATCATGACTTAGCTAAACGTGCATGGCAAGAATTTAGCAAAGAGTGGGGAGGTAAAAGATCTATTGGTACTCAATTGATTACAGGGCCAGCGGTATTAAATCCTATTGACGAAGCGAGTTGGCTTTCAACTAATGATGCTGCACAGTGGGGCTTAGCTGCTATTCAAAATTTAGCGTTGGTAGGTGACGCATTAGATTAAGGCCTATTTATGGTTTAATTGTGGTATTCGCTCAAAATCAATCATTATATTGCATTTGTGTTCATTTTGTCATAGAGTATTGAACACTTCGATTAAGCCTGTAGTTGATAGATTGGTTGCTTAATAATAATTGCTTAAGTAAGCGTAAAACCGAATGATTTTTAAATCAGAAAAAATACCACCTAGAACTATTAGATAATTAGTCGCTAAGGTGAAAAATGCCCTCAGTTGTCACGACTCGTTGAGGGAACTATTTATTACCTATTAAGGTTTAATAAAGCGTACATTTATTTTTGTTAAGGCTGTAACTTAGTAAACCCTAATAATGTTTTACTATTGCTTAATTGCCTTAGTAGTTTTTAAACGTTTGTAACTTATTTAAAAAAGGATAAAAAATGCCTGCTATTGCCCACGATATAGCTTATTCAACCATTCGCAACAATATCGACAAACTTATCGATAACCTTGTGAATATCACCGATGATACTGGTGAATTCTTATTAAAATTAGATGATGGTCGCGTAATTGATACTAAAGGCTGGAATGACTGGGAATGGACTCACGGTATTGGCCTTTACGGTTTATTAAAGTATTGGGACATTACTGGTGATGATGTTGCCAAAGAAATTATTGAAAAGTGGTTTCATGATCGTTTTGCTGAAGGTACACCAACGAAAAATGTAAATACGGTATCACCATTTTTAACACTAGCTTATATGCAAGAGCGTACTGGCGATCGTAGCTATTTACCTTATTTAGATACTTGGGCTGAGTGGATCATGCGTGACATGCCACGTACGGATGAAATGGGTATTCAACACGAAGTATTCAACTCTTTTAATTACCAACAGTTATGGGACGATACACTTATGATGAGTGTACTGCCATTAGCTAAAATTGGTTTATTGCTTGATCGCCCTCATTATGTTGAAGAAGCTAAGCGTCAGTTTATGTTACATATCAAATATTTAACAGATCGTAAAACTGGTTTATGGTTCCACGGTTGGACGTTTGACGGTCATCACAACTTTGCTGATGCGTTATGGGCACGTGGTAACTGTTGGGTTACGATTGCTATTCCTGAGTTTATTGAATTATTAGACCTAGATGAAAAAGACGCAACTCGCATGTTTTTAATTGAAACGCTTGAGTCTCAAGTAAAAGCTCTTGTGAAAACACAGCATGAAGATGGTTTATGGCATACCTTGTTAGATGATCCTGATTCATATCTTGAAGCGTCAGCAGCAGCAGGCTTTGCTTACGGTATTTTAAAAGCGGTGCGTAAAGGTTATATCGATAACAGTTATGAACAATATGCGATTAAAGCCATTAAAGCGGTTTTAGAAAAAATTGATGATAAAGGCGAGCTACAGCAAGTATCTTTTGGTACGCCAGTCTTTGATGATTTACAAGGTTATCGTGATATTCCGTTAACATCGATGCCATATGGTCAATCAATGGCGATATTAGCGTTAATTGAATATATGAATCGTTATATTTAATTTTGACTCAGTCTCAATGGTTATTTAGCTTTGGTTATGTCAGCTGGCATAACAATGGCTAAATAACCATTTTTTGTATAAGTCAAAGCGAAAATTATAAAAATAAAACTGTACATAAATAATAAAAAATAACGAATTAAGATAATAAAGAGGCTTTAAATGAAAGAGCGTAAAATTGGTTTATTAAATTATACTGCTTATGGTCTGGGAGATGTACTTGGTGCTGGTTCAATGGCTGTGATCAGTACTTGGGTGTTATTTTTCTATACAACTTACTGTAACTTAGGGCCTTTACAAGCTGGTATTATCTTTGCTTCAGCACGTATTCTTGATGCTGTAGCTAGTCCGCTCATTGGTTATTTATCTGATCATGCTGACTCTACTCGCTTGGGTCGACGATTTGGTCGTCGAGGTGTTTTCTTATTAATTGCTATTCCGTTATTACCAAGCTTTGGTTTAATGTGGGTGAGTGATCAACACTTCTTATACTATTTATTTACTTATATTTTCTTTGAATTAGTATATGCCTCTGTATTAATACCTTATGAAACATTAGCAGCAGAAATGACTGATGATTTTCGTAAAAAAGGGATGTTTGCGGGTGCCCGTATTTTAGTTGGACACTTATCGGCAATTGCAGCAACTATTTTACCCGCTTGGATAGTGGCTGTTTTAGGTGGCGCAGATTCACCCGATACTTTTTTATATATGGGGGGCATATTCTCTGTTGCTTTTATGATTGTAGTGGCAATCGTATATTTTAATACATGGGAACGAAAAAAATCTGAGGAAGAGTTAGCCGTTCAAATGGCTAATAAATTCTCTATTGGTGAAATTTTTGTAAAACTTTACCAAGGTTTAGGTTCCACATTTAAAATTCGTGCATTCCGTTTACATTTAGGTATGTATCTTGGTGGTTATATTAGCCAAGATGTATTTAATGCAGCATTTACCTACTTTGCTGTGTTTGCACTTGGCGCTTTACTTGCTGACTCATCGCTTGATCCATTAAGTTTAACGTCTTATTTAATGGCCTCTATTTTTGGTGTTCAAACGCTCGCTGTAGGTGCTGTATTCGCCTGTGTTGCCTTATTACCAAAATTTTTTCCTGCACTAACTTATCGTTTTGCAGTTGTTTCTTATATTGTTGGTATTGTTGGTTTAGCGATGTTTTATTACTTTGCTCCAGAAAGTCAAACAGCTAAAATTAGCTGGTTAGCTTTATCGTTAATCTTTGCAGGTATTGGTCGCGGAATATTAAATTATATCCCTTGGAATACATACAACTACATGGCAGATGTTGACCAAATTGTAACGGGTCAACGACGAGAAGGCAGTTTTGCTGGTGTTATGACTTTTATTCGTAAAGCGACACAAGCCAGTGCTATATTTACGGTTGGTGCAGCATTAGAAATTGGAGGTTTAGTTAAAGGCCAAAAAATTCAAAGTGACGAAGTGATGCAATCAATCGTGATGATCATGACTGCAGGGCCTATTTTGGTATTGATGTTTGGTTATTGGGTGTCAACTAAATTTCATTTAAATACTGATACGCATAAGGTATTAATGAGTGAAATTGCTCGTTTTAAAAATGGTGAACGTGAACCTTCAAGTGCTGAGAACAAAGCATTGATTCAAGATTTAACTGGTTGGGATTATGATAAGCTTTGGGGTAATAATGAATTAGGCCTAAAAGTAAAAGAACCAATTCTTTCCACTCAACCGACAGGTGAAGCTTAAGTATGAGGTTTAATAAATATTACGTATCAAGCTTGTTTTTATCGGTTCTTTTATCTAGCTGTGTCAGTGTTACTGATTCAGCTAACAGTGATACATTAAATAAAATAACCAATGAACAAAACCAAGTTATCCCGAAAGCTTGGATTGATGCTGATACGGGTCATAAAGTGGTTCGACTATCAGAAGAAGCCAGTTCACGTTCATTGTATTTTCATCAAAACTCTTATGCTGCTAGTGGCGATAAAATGGTTATTTCCGTTGATAACCCACGTGGTGTTGCGGTTGTTGACTTAAATACATTAACCGTTAAAAGATTATATGAAGACCCCAATATCGGTATTTTATTTATGGGTCCAAAAGGACGTGAGGTTTATTTAACTCATATTCCATCGATCAATGGTCAAGTAGTTCACCCACAAAATGAACTACAAACCCCAACTAAGGTGCTAGCTGTTAACATTGATACTGGTGTGATGCGCGAAGTTGCTACAGTACCCAGAGGAAAAATACATTCAATCAATAATAATGAAACTTTATTAATTGGTGCTTTTGCTGAAAAAGCTCATAGTTTAGAAACTGGGCCGCGGGATAAACGCTTTGAAGCACGCTATGAAGCGAAAGATGCTGACGGTAATCCGTTAAGTTTTGCTGATGCTAAAGAAGTACGCATGGATGAACGATTAGAAGCCCGTATTCCAATGCAAATGTTTACTGTTAATATTCAAACAGGTGAACAAAAAACAATTATGAAATCAACCGACTGGTTGAATCATATTCAGTTTTCACCAAATGATCCTGAGCAAGTAATGTATTCACATGAAGGCCCATGGCATAAAGTGGATCGTATTTGGTTAACGAATATTCATGGTAAAACACCGAAAAAAATTCATCAGCGGATGATGAATATGGAAATTGCTGGGCATGAATTCTTTGGCTTTGATGGTAAGCATATTTTTTATGACTTACAAACACCACGCGGAGAAGATTTCTGGTTAGCCAGTTATAATCTTGAAACTGGCGAACGTGTATGGCGTCATATGGAACGCGACGAATGGTCAGTACATTTTAACGTTTCTCGTGACGGCAAATGGTTTGCTGGTGATGGGGGTGATAGTGAAATGGTGGCTAAAGCCAACAATGGTAAATGGATTTACTTATTTGAATCTGAGCCCGTTAAAGATGTTGCTGGTATTCATGCTCGTAATGCTAAAGACTTAATTAAGCCTGCTGTTTTAAAGTCACATAAATTGGTGAATATGAAAAATCATGATTATCGTTTAGAGCCAAACATTACATTTACTCCTGACGGTAAATGGTTAGTATTTCGCTCGAATATGCATGGTCCAGTTCATGTTTATGCGGTTGAGTTAATGCGATAAGAGGCAAGCATTATGTCAGTGCTAGTTAAATTAGGTATTAGAGCTTAACTGCTCTAGGTGTAATTTATTTTATTATGTTTTAATTTAGTACGACTAAAGTGAAATTTAACAACTTATATCATTGAGTCTAGGTTGTTTATTTGCTGTGGATGTTGGATCTCGCATTAAATACAATTTTGATGATTTTTATTATTAATAATAAAAGTAGTTAATTAGTTTCCTGAAATAGCGACTTTTATATGGCGCATATCTGGCCATAAAGCTTGATTAAAAAGTGCTGCGTTTGTTACGTTAGGGTTTAATAAGTTAACATCAGTATCTACTAACTTGGTTAACGCGGGATAAATCACTTGTAAATTATTAGCAACCATATTGGCAATTAAGAAAGCACCTAAATGGTTATGATGAGTTTTATCTTTGCCTTGATTGGCAAAGATTTTAGGTACGTTGATTTTACTTAATGCTTGATATAACTGGCTTGTTTGCGCAGTTAAATCAATAACAGGAACTTTTTTTGCTTGAGCAATGTTACGCACTGCTTGATCATAGCCAGCATGGGTATTCACTAATTGGCCTTTTTTATCATAAATACGGCGAGCAACGGGGGTGACCAGTACAGGATAAGCGCCTTTTTGACGAACATCAGCAATAAATGCACGTAAATATTCAGGATAAGCACCATTGGCGGCTGCATAAGTTCTTGGCCATTGCTTTTTCTCATCATTATGAGCAAATTGAATCAATACAATATCGCCAGCATTGGTATGACTGAGGGTTTTATCCCAACGTAATGACGTAATAAATGACTTTAAGGTTTCACCACTACGGGCATGATTAACAATCAATCGATTGCTGATCAGTGCTGGTAAAAATTGCCCCCAACTAGCATAGTCACTCGATGTTTGATCGGTAACGGTAGAGTCACCTGCTAATAATATTTTAGCAACGTTGACGGACTCTATCTGGATATTGTTAAATTGTACTGATTGATTCGATAACGCGATAGT
Organism: Colwellia sp. E150_009; assembly: GCF_053543955.1. NCBI lineage: Bacteria > Pseudomonadati > Pseudomonadota > Gammaproteobacteria > Alteromonadales > Colwelliaceae > Colwellia > Colwellia sp. E150_009. The sequence goes on along the minus strand of NZ_JBHFOM010000010.1, from coordinate 17,630 downwards.
TAGCTTATTATCCCAATTACGAGAAACATATTCATCACCACGAATACGAACACGAGGTGTGTTTGAGTTGTCATGTTCAGATTGCGTTAATAAAGTGTTTTTAACATTAACATAAAATGAGAACTGTTGAATTTCATTGTTATTAATTGTTGAAATTGGGGTCATTACGCGTCGGTCTTCACTGAAAATCAAAAACGTGTTGTTACTTTTTTTACCTTTTACTGTCACCGTAACTTGGTAGTCGCCTTCATCCATTTTAACTGAGAAGGCATTTTCGGTGCTATTTTTGAAGTTATCAACACCAAAGCCGTTTTCATCGTTATATTGCTGGGTGTGTAATTGTGGCTTGTCGTTAAAATTAAATGTTAGCATGGAATGATTCTCTGCAATTACGCTAGTTACAGGCATTAATAAACTGGTTATTAATAAACTGGTTGAGAATTTTATTTTTTCAAATGATCTAAACATAATTTGCCTATTGTTATTGTTTTTTCGGCGATTAATTGTTACGCAGTTATTGTGCTTTAATGCTTTCAATAACCGCGTAATGTCCTTATTGATTCGCTTCAATTGCCGTTAACCATTTGGCTCTGTAGTCGTTCAGGTTAGCTAGTTGAGGTGAATGTGCGGTATCGTTAATTTCTTTTTCGCGGTTACACCAACTTTGCCAGTTAGTTAATACCCAAGCACCTTTTACGGTACTGGCATTATCCCCTGATAATACAACACGTTGCTGTGGTCTTAGTTGCGCAATAATGCTACACATTAATGGGTTTTTCTTTGACGTACTACCAAAAATAATATCGCCTTTGGCGTCAAGCTGACTCAGTTGATAATCTATCATTAACGCTAAATATAAGGTGGCTAATGCTTTGCCATTTTCAGGTGTTGCGGTGATCTTACTTTGGCTTCCTCTGAAAGGCCCACTGCCAGGTTCAAACGCAGGTAATGCAAATAGTTGTTGATCGATCAAGTCTTGAATATCAGTAATACTAACGTTATCGGTGGCATTAGCGCTGGTTTGTTGACAGATAAGTTCAAATTCACGGCCCCCCATAAAACGCGCACAAGCGATTGGTTGGTTTAACACACAAACATTAGCAAGCATGTCTTTTTTTTCATTTAAGCGTTTTATGTTACCGCCCATTGACATCGTTATAATCCATGTACCAGTACTTACTACGGTAAATTCTTGATGAATATTATTACTTAAATAACGGGCAAAACTGGCATTTGAGTCATGAATACCAGCAAAAACTTGGCAAGGTTGATTAATACCAGTAAGTGCTTGAACTTTATTTGATAACCCGCCAATAGTATCATATGCCGCAACTAATGGTGGCATTGCATGGCGAATGCCTAGTTTATCGACTAGTGATGAATAATCTTGCTGTTCAGGTAACCATAAGTCGGTATGACAGCCTAGCGAGGTAACTTCATTAACAGCTATGCCAGTAAGTTTCCAAACCCAATATTGCGGATACATGAATACGTGTTTAACGTTAGAAAATGTTTTAGGGTTATATTTTTTCAACCACCATAATTGGCGACCTAAATTTAAGCCAGCTGATAAATTAGGTGAAAATGACTGGTTAAAAGCAGGGCGGATTAGATCATATTCTGCTGATATTTGTTCAGGAGTTTCACATTCATAATCCATAACTGGCATTAACAGTTTATTTTCTTGATCAATCAATACTGCACACGCGCCATGTGTACTGATATTAATGGCTGAAATGTTAAACCTTTGGTTGGCCTTTTTTAAGGCGCTTAATAACCAGTTTTCTACACTCTCAATATCAATATAGGTATAGTCTTGCCCTTTAACTGAAGTGTTTGTTTGTGACTCAGTCCAAACGGTTTCACTTTGTTCGTTTAGCACGTAGCCTTTGATATTAGTTTTGCCAATATCGAATATAAATGTGTACATCTAATTGAGCCCCTGAGATCTCTGTTTTTTACTGTAAAGCAGATAGTTAATAAAAGTAGCATGATTTTTGTTGCTATTGATAACCTAATAAGTTGAAGAAATAAATACAACAAACTAGGTCAAATAATAAGGTTATGTAATTATCTGATTGTGTCGATATTTGGCTATCAGTAACGCTGAAAACCCCAACAAAAAAATGCTCCAATAATAAACCCATACATGCTACGTGTTTGTGTGCATAACTCGTGGCAACGTGCCGTGCTGGTTTAAGCATACTCGGTGGAGATAGACTGTATTCAAACTTTTGACTATTTATCTTTATGTGTTTTCAAATTACTATTTATGATTGTTTTTGTATAAAACTATTCAAGAAATATATGATCATTGCTAAATACAGGTAATAAAATACATAAAATTTAAATTGAATGCAAGAAAGTGATTGAAAATGATTGTTTTCGGTGTTTTAATGACGACATTAAATTAAATTAAAAATTATTTATTTAGTAATTTTTTAAAGAAATGTGTTAATGGCAAAATAGGAATATAACTAAATGTCGAGAAATAATGATAAATTTAAGCACGTTAATTATCTTTGGAATGATGAAGAAGCAAAGTCTTTAACTGGAGTAGATAGCTTAGTTTATCGCTCAAACATATTAGGTGCTGATCAGCGTATAACCAATACTGGTGGTGGTAATACTTCGGCAAAATTAATGGAAACTGATCCGTTAACGGGTGAACAAGTTGAAGTACTTTGGGTTAAAGGCTCTGGCGGTGATTTACGTACAGCAAAAGTTGAAAACTTTTCTTCTTTATATCAAGGTAAATTAAATGCCTTAGATACAACTTATCAAGCACGTGATGATAAAGGCTACAAGCAAGCAGGTGAAGATGCCATGATTGGTATGTATAAACACTGTAACTTTTGCTTGAACCCCCGAGCATCATCAATCGATACGCCTTTACATTCAATGATTGCTGATAAACACGTTGATCACTTACATCCCAATGCCGTTATAGCTATTGCTTCTTGTAAAGATCAAGAAGCACTGACTGAAAAAGTTTGGGGTGGTAAAATGGCTTATGTGCCATGGATGCGTCCAGGTTGGGAAGCTGCTAAAGTTTGTGAAGAAGCTTACGCGGTAAAACCAGAGAGTGTTGGTATTCTATTAGGTCAACATGGACACACTAACTGGGAATCGGAAAGTAAAAGTTGTTACGAAATGTCTTTATGGGTAATTGAAACAGCGGCAAGTTATATTGAAGAGCACGATAAAGGTGAAATGACGTTTGGCGGCGCTAAAGTTGAAAGCTTATCGGATGAAAAACGGACAGCATTATTAACTAAATTCTTACCTGTTGCTCGCGGTATATTATCTAATAAGGTTAAATTTATTGGTACAGTACAGTCAGATGAAACAGCATTACGTTTTGTCAACAGTGTTGATGCTCCTCGTTTAGCTAAGTTAGGCACATCATGTCCCGATCATTTCTTACGTACTAAAATCCAACCATTGTATGTTGATTTTAACCCCGCAACTGACGATTTTAACATTTTAGTAGAAAAATTAAATGCTGGTATTGAACAATACCGTATCGACTACAAAGCGTATTACGATGCTTGTAAGCGAGATGATTCACCTGCAATGCGTGATCCAAGCCCAACTGTTATCTTAATTCCAGGTGTTGGTATTATCGGTTGGGGGAAAAACAAATCTGAATCTCGTGTTACTACTGAATTCTACAATTGTGCAATTGAAGTGATGCGTGGTGCTGAAGCAATCAGTGAGTATACAGCCTTACCACAACAAGAAGCCTTTGATATAGAATACTGGGCACTTGAAGAAGCTAAATTGCAGCGTATGCCTAAAGAGGCACCATTAGCACGTGATATTGTTGTTGTGATTGGTGCTGGAGATGGCATTGGTAAAGAGACTGCATTTAGAGTTGCTAGAGAAGGTGCCCACGTAGTTTGTGCTGATTTACGTTTTGAAGCCGCACAACAAACAGCTGATGAATTAACTGCTATTTACGGCCAAGGTATTGGTGTTGCAGGTTCTGGTATTTCAGGTTGTGGTCCAGCGATTGCGCAAGCCGTTAACATTACAGAACGTGAAAGTGTTCAGAAAATGTTTGAACAAGTTGTTTTGGCATACGGTGGTATCGATAAAGTTATCGTTACAGCAGGTGTATTTTTAGCGCCAGGCCAAGCTGGTATGAGCAATGATCAACAGTTTGATGTTAGTTTTGCGGTTAATGTTAAAGGTGGTTATATTGTTGGTACTGAAGCCAATGAAATCTGGAAAGCCCAAGGTTTAAAAGGCGCTATGGTCTTAACCACTAGCGTTAATGCTGTTGTGTCTAAGAAAGGTTCATTAGCCTATGATACATCTAAAGCAGCTGCAAACCACTTAGTACGTGAATTAGCAGTCGAGCTTTCTCCTTTAGTTAATGTAAACGGTTTAGCACCAGCAACGGTGGTTAAAGGTAGTACCATGTTTCCAAGAGACCGTGTGATTGCTTCTTTAGATAAATACAATGTTGAGTTTTCTTCATCGGATTCAGATGATGAATTACGTGATAAATTAGCTTTATTCTACGCACAACGTACATTAACAAAACAACCTATTACACCAGAAGACCAAGCTGAAGCAGCTTATTTAATGGTGTCAGGCCAATTAAGCAAAACTACCGGGCAAATCATTAGTGTTGATGGTGGTTTACACGAAGCCTTCTTGCGTTAGGCTTGAAGTAATAGAATAGATGGGGATTTAAAAAATGACACAACGTATTGATAAAGCGTTAATCGCTGAACAAAATAAAAATTTAATACCTGCATTACAAGATGATTATGATGCATTAGCAAATAAATTAGCTCGTCAAGGTGTTGATATTGAAGCTATCACTGAAAAAGCTCAAACATTTCAAATTGCTATTCCTTCTTGGGGAACAGGTACTGGCGGAACGCGTTTTGCGCGTTTCCCTGGGCTTGGTGAGCCACGCAACATCTGGGAAAAGTTGGAAGATAGTGCTGTTATCAATGATTTATCACAATGTACTGAGCGTGTATCGCCGCATTTCCCTTGGGATAAAGTCGATGATTTTAGTGAGTTAAAGCAAACTTCTGATAGTTTAGGTTTAAAATGGGATTCAATTAACTCGAATACATTCCAAGACCAACCAGATCAAGAACATAGCTTTAAATATGGTAGTTTAAGTAACACTAGCCAAGAATCGCGTGATTTAGCCATTCAGCACAACTTAGATTGTATTGAATGGGGTAAAGCATTAGGTTCTAAAACGTTAACCGTTTGGGTTGGTGATGGTTCAAATCATCCAGGTCAACAACACTTTCAAAGTGCGTTTGAACGTTATTTAGAAAGCATGAAAACAATTTATGCGGGTTTACCAAGTGATTGGGAGCTGCATATTGAGCATAAAATGTTTGAACCAGCGTTTTATTCAACCATTATTCAAGATTGGGGCAGTAATATCTTAGCGGCTATGGAATTAGGTTCACAAGCTAAATCATTAGTGGATTTGGGTCACCATGCACCCAACGTAAATATTGAAATGATAGTTTCACGTTTGATCCAATTTAAAAAATTAGGTGGCTTCCACTTTAATGATTCTAAATATGGTGATGATGATTTAGACAGTGGTAGTTTACACCCATATCAGCAGTTCCTTATTTTTAATGAATTAGTTGATGCTGAGTACCGCAAGCAAGCAGGTTTTGCACCTAACTATATGTTAGATCAATCTCATAATGTAACCGATCCAATTGAAAGCTTAATGAACTCAGCAGCGAGTGTGCAACGTTCATATATTTCAGCGTTATTAGTTGATCGTACTAAGTTAACGGAATATCAAACCAACAATGATGCGTTAATGGCAAGTAATACGTTGAAAAATGCTTTCAACATAGATGTTTCACCTATTTTAGCTATGGCACGTACCAGAAAAGGTGGAGCAATAGACCCTATTGCTACATATCGTGCTGCAGATTACCGTGGATCAGTTGCTAAAATTAGACCAGCTACAGGGGGTAATGGCTCAGGTATTGTTTAACCCCTTTACAAACATAACTAGCTAATTTCCTAAATCCCTAAACAAGTTTTCGTTTAGGGATTTTTTTATGTTTAATATTTTGAAAACATCTCAAGCTGTTATGTATGTGGCCTATTTTTCTCTTATTCGGTTGAGCAGTTTTATCACATACGGTGAATATATAGAGTAATTGATGAATTGTATTTACAACAAAAATTGTTACAGGTTTAAAATGGCGTATCAATATTTAAGCGTAAATTATGGTGTAACAACAATAATTTCAAGACCTGCATCAGAATAACTATCAAGTAATCGCTTATCTGCTTTGTTGTCTGTAATTAAAATATCAACTTGATTTAATGGACAAAAAATAAAGTTGCTACGATTACCCAGCTTAGAGCTATCTGCTAAGATAATTAATTTTTCTGCTTGTTTTCTTAGTTTTTGCTCAGAACGAATTAATAAGGCATCTGATTCAGTAACACCAAAATCACTTATTCCCGGTGTTCCCATAAACATCTTACTTGCACTGTAATATTGTGTAGTATCATTATCATAAGCACTTAAGATAATACCTTGCTTACGATATATTTCACCGCCAGGCAAAGAAACTTGGTTATTACTTTGCTCAGCTAACACCTGCGCCAATACAAAAGAGTTGGTTAATATATTTAGGTTTCTATCTTGTAAAAATTCACCCATCATAAAAGTTGAACTGCCACCGTTAATGATAATGGATTCATTTTCAAGGCATAACTCTGTGGCCTTTTGTGCTATCAACCTTTTGACTTCAGTTTTAGTTTCTTTAGCAACCCAAAAAGCATCTCCTTGAATGTATTTACGGCTATTGCCATTAGTCTTAGAGGCTATTGCTTGCGCTCCACCATGAATTCTTACTAATTTTTTTTGTTTGTCTAATTTTACTAAATCACGTCTTATTGTTGCTTCCGAGCTATTTAATAATTCTGTTAGTTTAGCTACTGTTATATATTGTTTTTCATCGAGTATATCTAACAATAATTGTTGTCTTTGTATTTCTAACATGGAGTCGTCCATAAATTAGGGCTTGGCTTTATTGCTTCATTCCCATCATTTTAATTTAATCATAATTAGTAATATTTTCTCATATACTACCAAATGATTCAAAGTTAGGTATTTTGCCCTGTGGTGTTTTAAAATTAAAATTTCACATTACTCAATCACTTAGCGTAAAAGAATGTTTTTTCACCAAAAGATTAGTTAAATTAATGGTTTATACAATAATTGTACTAAATTTTTTAGCTTACTGCACGATTTTAAGCCTAATACTTATTCCTTAACCATGACTAGTGCATTTTAATTTAAGTTTTAGCAGAGTTGAGCAGTAATATTTGTTTAGGTATGTTATTTTTTCTTGTTGTACGTCGTACATGGTGACTTGGTTATATTTTATCTAAAGGTCATATATAAGTATCTAATCAATGCTTAATGGCTGCAAACTGCATTTTATTCAAAAATCAATAATTTCAGCATCTTTTATCAGTTCAATTTACAATAGTCTAGCGTGCAGTTAAAAGAGAAAGCTCAAGTATTGAGCTACAACCTGTTATTGCCAATCAGGAAGTTGTAGGTAGACAGGACACCGAGTACTTGCCAAGTGTTTATATTTATTAGCATATGCGTCTTCGCCCATATAAAAAAAACTTAACGCAATACGCGCAATGGTTGAGCTATCGAGAGTGTTATGTTGCTTCGCAAGTGATAGTAGTATTGTATTTACAGACTCATTTAAGGGGTATTGCTTGTTATCTAATATATGTTGTTTTATTTGGTAATATAACCTGAAGGCCTGATGCGATAGGTTTTGATTTCCTCGAGCATATTCTCTATCTATAATTTGTAATGCTTTTTCATAAGTTTGGATTGAAAGTTCTATGTCTCCATTGAAATGATATGCATCTGCTAGTGCCCCCCACATTTCATGAATACTCGATTCCCCAGCATTAGCAATGGATTGAAGACGATAATCTATTGCAGCCTGAAAATCGTTAGCATAATAATGTAGCATACTCATTTTTTCTAAACCTAGATAAGAGTCAGGTTGCTTTAGTAGTATTTGCTGTACATATGCTTTGGTAGGCTCTATATCACCGATACAAAAACTTAAGGTAGCCATATTTGATAGAACAAGATCATTAGGGTTAAGATTTGCTGCAACAGATGTTGCCTCAATTGCAGCTCGTTGATGTCCGAGAGTCCATTCTACTAATCCTAAAGTAAAATAACTTTTCCATAAATTAGGTGCTAATAAGGAGGCTTGCTGTAATGACTTTTTAGCAAGTTCTAATTGCTTGTTGCTCTTTCCCGTTTGTCGAAATAGCTCTAAAAGTATATTACCTTTTTCGATAAGTAGATCTACACTTTTAGGTATTTGATTTAATTGTTGCTCAACGTATGTATAGGCTTGAGTTAATCGCCCCGTTCTACGTAATAAAAAGCCATTTGCGGTTGCAACTATTGAGTTTTCTTCACCTTGTTTTGCCTCTTCACAATGTTGGCTAGCACGCGTTAGTAATGTTTTTTCATCACCAGTCCAACTTTCATATAAGTAGGTTAGACAAATCCCAGCTTTAGCCAGTGATAATGTTTCATTAATGTCTTTTGCTAAAAGAAACTTACTTTGCGCTTGTTTAATTTTGTTGAAATCACTTGATTCATCTAAGAGTGACAAACCTTCACCAATAAGTGTTAAATATTCTAAACTGGGTAGTGTTTCATTAGGTAGTTGAGTATAGCCCTTTTGAATAAGCGTATTAAGCGTATGAACAAGTTGTTTTGTATATTCCTCCCCCAATGATAACCACTCTGATTTTGTCAGTAATTCCCTGGCTAAAATCACCTTGTTTGGATATTTAAGAATAGATGACTCTACTAGCCAGAATCGCCCCAACTTAAATAACTGCATGTTGATAATCATATCTACTTGGCTTGAGCGTTCAATATTTTCTGTTTGTATGCTGTTTTCATCTAGTTTGTATATTCTAGGCACCACGTTAAAATCTTTTTTCAGCAATGCCTTAAGTTTCTCGGCCGTGGATTCTATTGATGGCGAAGATCTAAGCGCCAATGAATACTTATTAGTGGGGGGACCTAACGAAGGAATTAATGTTTGAAGTTTTATTAAGGTATTTTCATTAGACACTTTTTTTATTTGCAAAATAAAAAAAATACTTGCCCAGAAAACTAGCAAAGCGACGGTTATGGATGAGTATTTCCAATACGGGGTATATGTTGGTTTATTGGCTGTTACTTTAAGAATATCATGGCTATTGTCTTCATTATCTGCATTATTAGATGTCATATTAGCAGCTTGAAAATTGTCATTGGTAAGATAGAGGGTGTAAGCTTCAACACCTAATACATTGGCTACACGTTCTAAAGTATGTGGGGATACAGACACTTCTCTGAATACCCTATTGACAATATCCTTGGGTATTGAGTCAGTGCCTTCAATTTCTGCTATGTGTTTTGCTAAAGCTGCTTGCGTTGTAAAACCTGCATTAATAAGTGCTTTTTCAAGTTTTACTCGAGATGCTTTTACACCGCGTTTTCGACGTTTGACTGCTGTTTTATCTGTCATGGTAGTCCTTATACTCAAGCATTTTTTTGTTGTTGGCTCCTTTTAATTAGGCAACAAATAAATAGTAACTAATTATCATTCATCTTAACACCTCTTAAGTAGCTTTAATTGTCGATAAGTGTCGATGTAATAATGAAAGTAGTCTGCTAGTGTTTAATGGTTTTTATTAAAAGAAAATAATAATAAATGTGGGAACACTTTTTGTTTTACAGAGAAATTTTGTTGACTTTTTTGGTTGTATGGTTGGCACAGATAAATTTATTTTTATTACATTATTAGAATGTTGAATAGATACAATGCTAGGAGCAAACATGAATAAATTCAAAAACGTATTGTTGTTAACTTGCCTTTTTATTTTATCTGCCTGTGGAGGTGGTGGAAATGAGGGTGATGGAGGAGGTGACACATCCATACCTGCTACAAATACTCTTCCTACTATTAATGCTGGAGCTGATCAAACGATAGATGAAGGCAGTACGGTGCAACTGTCAGGAAGTGGCAATGATATTGAAGGTTCAGTAAGTTATTTATGGCAGCAGATATCGGGCACATCAGTGATGTTATCAGCCACGGAAATTAGTAACCCAACCTTTATTGCTCACCAAGTTGAAAATACAGAAGAATTAGAGTTTAGCCTCACAGTAACTGACAATGATGGCGCTAGTGTTACTGACACAGTTAATATCACGATAGATAATACTAGTAGCACAGTGGTAGACACAGAAACGCTGTTGTTTTATACGCATGGTTTAAGCTCGGTAGACCCATCCAATCCTAATTCACCAACTCTCATTGAGGCCACTGAAAACCTTGTTACAGACTCATTATTTGGTATTACTTTACCAACACAACGTGAAAGTTTAGTAAGGTCAGGAGTGTACAACGGAACCACTAAAATTATCAGTGATGTGAATAACTACGCCGTTGTTTACCCTAAAAAAAATGGGGGATTATATAAAATAAATGCACTAAAAAGTGGCTCTCATACACCAGTTCAGATTTCTAATGAAAGTTTAGCACATCAAGTGTGTGATTTGGTTGATGGTGGTGTTATATCAGACTTTGCCAATGTAGAAAAATCGCAATATGTGTATCGTTTATCTGGCATAGATGAGATCTGTGACACTACTGACGATATTTGGAAAATGGTCACTATTGACATGGACGCTACTCAATCGCCTATTATCGCTAAAACACCAGTGATTAATATTACTGATGAAAATACAGGGGAAATTTCAGGCTGGTTAGTGATTGATAATGGAATATTACAACGCTGTGATGCTAACTTTACCGATTGTAGTTTTATTGTAGCGGTTGTAGATGATGTTAGCTATAAACTAAAAATAGCAGAAAATTTTTATTTGCTTGAAATAGATAACCAATTGTTTTCATATAATATTAGCAATAATACATTATCTTCCGCTATATTTACAATTACAAATGGCACTCATATTACGGTTGCTGCAAGTGACAGTAGCATGGTTTATTTTGGCCAAGGTAACACACTCTATCAATTTCCTGCTGACGGCACTAGCGTGGCAACAGTATTAACAAGTGAAACTGATGACATCCAAATTGTTACACCGAGTGTTTCTAATATTATATATCAAGTTGGAGTTAATGGCTCAGGAAAAGAAGTCAAATCAATTCCAAAAACTGGCGGTACAGCAATAAGCCTTGCTGCTGCAACTGGTGACAATGACATTGTGCTAATGGAAGTTAATAATACTTACATTTACTACAATATTAGGAATATGGCAGTGAACCAAGGTCAAGTTAGTATAATCCCCATTCTTGCTGGCGTAGTTAATGAAACGGGGGGGAGTAAAGAAGAAACACCGACTGCTGCATGGATTGGCGCTGCTTGGGATACCAGTTTCGACACTAGCACTACTAATTCTTACGATAATAGTAAAACAGTTTTGCTTGCTGAAGGTTTTAATCTTGTTAATACGGCGGGTGGCTTTGCAGGTGCTAAGGTAACATCTGTAGATGCAATTTCGGCTGTATCAGGTTCTGTACTTGGTACATTTGAGGTTTCAAGTAATTTAACAAATATATACTGCTTAGGTTTTGGCGCTAATGTACTATGTAATGTTTCACATACAATAGACCCTGTACCACAACTACCAGAATTACCTGAACAGACAGAGATCTATTTTTTAAATACTATAACAGCAAATAGCTTAACACGTGTTACCAATTCAGATAATGAAAATGAACTGATTATGCCTTAATGGATATTTTTAAAATTTTTTCCACACTAGCAACTTACCGATGATAGGGTAGTTGCTAGTTTTTTTATGGAGCAGCAAAATAACTACCGAGCATGAAGTTTTTACTTAAGAGGGAAGACAAAAAAACAGTATAAACACCTGTTGTTAACAATGTCATTGCATGATTATAGATTTAAAATTTTATGTGTTTGTGACCAAAATTCACTAGATATTTGATTAATAACATTGGCCTCGGCATTGATAAGTATCGCAAATCCCATATCTAATTCAAGAGAGTAGCCAATATCAGCCCGAAAACCTTCTACCCAACCTGAATGATAGATAATTTTCTGCCCCTGAAGTTGATAAATACGCCACCCGTAACCGTAATGAGCATCAGTTAAATGCTCTCGCCAATATTTTCTACGTAAATCTTTTTTAGTTTTTATTCTTGGCGTTGTCACTTCACTTAACAGTGCTGGCGATAATACATCAGGGTTATGACCTAAATTTGCAATTAGCCACTTTGCTAAATCGGAAATACTTGAATTAACACCTGCAGACGGCGCAACTTTATAAAAATCAGGCTCTACATTTACAGTGCGCCAAATATATTGCTTTACTCTTTTACCTTGCTTGTCTTGTTTATTAGTTAAAATAGTTTTTCTTAAAACGTGGGGTTTAGCGGTGTTGATGTGTTGCTGAAAAGCCTTAAGGCCAATGGAGCTGTTATCCATTTTTAAAGGCGAAAATAGTCTTTCTGTCAGTAACGTGGAATAGCTTTTTTCTTGGCTAGTTTCAATGGCCGGTTGTAATAACCCGAAAGTGATATTTTGATAACCGTAACACTTTTCTGGTTGGCAAATGGGAGTAATGCGATCAAAGCGATTGATAATTTTATTCATACTCCAGTTTTCATGCAGTAAATTATCATAAGCATTAGGCATTAAACCACTGGAATGACTGAGAATGTGCTTTAATTGAATTTTTTCAGCTGCACCTTCTTTAGCCAAAGAAAAGTCAGGTACATATTTAGTAATAGGGTCTGATAAGTTAAGCACATGTTCTTGTGCGAGCATGGTAGTAATGGTTGAAGCAAAAGTTTTAGATACAGAAGCCAAGCGAAATACCGTATTGCTATCAACTTTTTGTTGTTTTGTTTTATCAATGTGGCCAAATGTTTCTAAGGAAACTACCTTATTGTTTTTTACAATGACATAAGCGCCACCTGGAATATTGTATTTTTTGAGTTCTTCGGCAACATGTATTGAAAATTCGCGATTAAAGTCCTTAAGCGTATCGGCATAAGAAAATGATATAAATAGCGTTAACAAAAAAAGACAATATACTCGGGTCAACACGAACCTCCTTTAATAAAAAAAATCGAGTCTAGCTAATTTATTGTTAAATAAATAGTGAAAAACTCATGAACGCCATTAAAATAATTTTTATTTTACCAATAAAAAAGTCTTAACAGTTACATTAAGTTTTTACTATTTTTTCTCAAACCAAATGATGTATATTGCCAGAGTTGCACTGGCAATATACTGATTACAAGCCAACAAGTAGTACATTAAACGATGCTCTTTATACACTTAAACTTGTTAATTAAATGGTTAAAAGTATTTTATCCATGCTGCTGAACTCTGTTTTTTATAATGTCCAAACGCTTTGGTTGGCCAATAAAGTAAAATAGCTAGAGCCAAGGCAATACACCACACTTGCCAAACATGGTCTACTCCCCAATACTCACCTTTTGTGTTGCCAAACAATTCTACCAAAACCCGATAACTACCTAACAAAACATATAAATGGAGTATGTAGAAAAAGAGTGGTGCGGTACCAAAATGTTCTACTACTTTGGTGAACTTATTATTTATGTTATCAAGTATTGCTAAGACGATTAAGGCAATACCTAAAGTAAACAATAAAAAGTCAAGAGAAGGCGGGTATTTAGTAAAGTTAATAAAAGACTTAAATGAAGCTATCCAGTTTTCGCCAGTAATCCAAGGCATGCTCTCACCATAAATATTAAAACCTCTTAAAAGGATTAAAAGCACTATACAAGCAAAGCCTGATAATAACAGTGTTTGAATACGCTGCTTAGTTTTAGTTGAGACTGAAAAAGTAGGGGCAATAAAATAACCAAGTAAAATAGTACCTATCCATGGCAATACAGGGTATGAAGCTTTTACGTTAAATGTATCGCTAGTAAATATGAATCCTCTGTCGTGCAAAATAGTCCACAGCGTGTAGCCAGTTTCACTGGGTTGAAAGTTAATAAACTCAAGAGTGTTGTGTCCGAAAACGATAGTAAAGCCTAGTAAACCAATAAGCCAATGAGGTAACTTAGTGAGTAATGCAAGTGTAACCATGCTTAGACCTATAGCCCACATTACCTGTAAATAAAGAGCATTGTAGTTTCCAAACCATGAAAAATTAATCAAGGAAACTTCTATCAAAATAATAAATAGACCACGTTTAAGTAAAAAACTTTGAGCTGAACGTGGCTGTTTATTGGCAGGGTGTGCATAAAGCCAAGCAGATAAGCCTGTTAAAAAAACAAATACGGGGGCGCAAAAGTGGGCGGTAATCCGTGTGAAAAACAGGCTTGTACTGGTTTCATCAATTGTTATTGGGTCGGTTACGTTGTGATGATAGAAAAAGCGTTCACGTACGTGATCTACTAACATCAGTAGCATTACCAAGCCTCTCAAAATATCGATAGAGGCAATTCGTTTTTTTATGGTATTTTGTTGTGATGCTTGATGTGATAAAGCTGGTTCTAGATTAGGTTTTGCTGTCATTTATTTTCAACCGTTTAAAAATTTGGGGGCTATTATTTAGTGCATAACGCCTTATAAATAATAGCTAAACATAAGAGAGTTAAAACTGGTACTTTGCTGTTACATTATAATTAACGGGAGTACCTGGCATAGTCCATAGCTTATGATAAGAGCTGTCGAAATACTCTTTATCAAACAAATTATTAACATCAAACTTAACACTAACTTGATCGCTTAACTCTACTGACGCCGATAAATTAACTAAAGTGTATGATGGCAATATATAATTTGGGTCAGTTGTTTCACCTAAACGATCGCCCACATAATTGACCGTAGCCCCTAAGTAGGTTTCTTTACCCATTAAGCTTGTATAATGCCTTAATGAAATATGGCCGATATGCTCCGCAACATTAATTAAACGCGAACCTTTAGGAATTGGCACGCCCCAGTCAGAATTTATTACGTCGTTAGCTGTTTTAGCATCGGTATAAGTATAGGCAAGTTCAATGCTTGTACTGGCCGTTAATTCTGAACTTAATTGAAATTCAACTCCACGGCTTTCAACTTCACCCAAAGTTGCAGAAAGTCCAGTGTCTGGCTCTGCCGTTAGCATATTGGTTTTTTCAGCGTTAAATATAGCGATGCTACCAGAGAAACGATCAGCGATACCTTGCCATTTAGCGCCTAATTCGTAGGATACTGTTTCTTCTGGTTCAAATGCATGTCTATCAGAATCAAGTCCAGAGTTTGGTCTAAACCCTTCAGCATAGCTTGTATATAAATTGATATGCTTATTTGTTTGATAAACAAAACCAACACGTGGTGTTATTTCAGTTTGTTCTTGTTTTTGAGTTAATCCACTTAACTTATTGAATATATCCTGCTTAAATTTATCTACTCTAAACCCTACTAATAATTTAGATTTTTCTGTTAAATCAATAAAATCTTGTGCGTATAACCCTAAGCCCTTTTGTTCTTCAGCTGTTTGTGTTTTAGGTAATGGGCTTGGCTGAAGTTGAGTGTAATCAGGGATTTTAGGATCAATTGAGTAGGTAGTGTCACCTGAATCCCAAGCTGTTCGCCATACTTTATAATCTGTATCTAAATCATAGTTGTAGTAATCAACCCCTATGAGTAGATTATTAGTTAAACTGCCAAGTTTGAATTCACCACTTAATTCAAAGCGAACAGACAAATCTTGTGCTTGATAATCACGTTCTCTTCTTTGCCTTGATAAAGTGTTAGGGTCTGTGTAAATCAACTGTCGGCCGCTAGAAAGTTCAGTATCTGAAGAGATTCCTTTAAATGATGATTCTCTAAAGGCAACTCCTGATAATAGGTGCCAATTGTCACTAACATGATGATTTAAAATTAATTGGTGCCCTAAAGCTTTAACTTTGTGTGCGCCATCTCTTATATCACCATAGAAATTATCAGAATCGGCCGCGTTAAAATCATTATCGAGTATAAAAATGCCACGATCTAAAGGCTTTTCCTGATCTAATACTTCCATTTCATAACTAATATTGGTGGTGTTAGAAATATTCCATAATATTGAAGGGCTTAAGTGAAAACTTTTAAGATATACATTATCACGGTAAGTATCTGAATCTTCGTAAGAACTATTTAAACGGTAAGCAACTTCATCATTAAGTCCGTTAGTGTAATCAAATTCGACTTGTTTCTTATTGAAATTCCCCAATGTTCCCTGAATATATCCTTGCTCATCAAACTGAGGTTTTTTTGTTATAATATTAATCGTTCCGCCAGGTTCACCTTGGCCGTACAATGCAGAGCCAGGGCCTTTCATTACTTCAATTGTTTCAATATTAGCTGTACTTCTATTGCCATTATAACCACGAGAGTTAAAGCCGTTAACAAGGTAACCTGTTGGGTTATTTTCGTCTCCTGAGAAACCGCGAATGGCAAAGCTATCAAACATACCACCAGAATTATTCTGCCTTATGATACTTGGCGAAAGATCTAGCGCTTCCATAAAACGGCTAATACCTTCGTTTTCTAGAGTATCAGAATTTATTCTGTCTACTGCTTGTGGTGTCTCTATTAATGGAACATTACCTCGGTACGGCTGCCACAATCTTTTCACCTCAATATGTTCTATATCATCATTAGCCTCTGGCGTTTGATTAACAATGTTTTGGGCTATTGTGTTATTAGAAATGATTAAGAGTGAATATAAAAATGATCTCTTCATGAGAATCTCTCTAGGGAATTAAATCGAAAGCGATATGTTATAACATTGCAATCGTAATTACTAAGAAAAACTTAAACTAATACAAGTAATCAAAATTTAAGTAATTTGTAGGTTTTAGATAAAAGTAACACTACTATTCTTGATTTATTGTGGGTCTATAACTCAGTAATCAAACCACTGTAGTTATTTCAAAATCTATAATTTCATTTTATACTTTTTGTTAAATTTAAAGCCAGATAAAGCAGACAGTAATTACCTTAACTTAGTTAATAGAAAAATATTAGTAGTTAATAAATTAAGGTAGTTTATGAAAACATAGTCTGTTTTATCTGGTGTTTTTAAAAACTTAATATTAATTGATCTGGTTAGTGATTGAATAACATAAACTTGTTATTATTTTGCATATATCTTAATCAATTATCTTAAGGATAAGGCATTGACAAAAATTCACCGTCACTTTACCGCAAATGATGAACAGCTAGAGCCTTTTAATTTTAAACGTGAACTTTCAATGGAATCCTATCTAGTTGAAAATGAAGGTGTGTTAGGTTTAGATAATGATGTATTCGCAAGTGATAGCGTTGAGATCATAGAAGAAGAGTTAACACTGAAACAAGGACGTTCAAGCAAAGATACTGACGGTAGAATTGATATATTAGCAACATATTCTGGTGAGTACATTGCAGTTATTGAATTGAAGCTTGGACAATGCATATTCTCTCCAGCTTTGATCACCCAATTGCATTAACTTTGATCGCTTATTCTCATTAAGCTTTGATCACTAGTATCACTTGTAAATGATCACTTTTGTGCT